>JAHEEO010000161.1 GCA_024640665.1 Rhodospirillales bacterium
GTTGTGTAGCCTTGATTTTGTGTATAAGTCGGCGGATATCGCTTAAGTCTATGACTTTCCAGGGATAGTTTTGGTTCGGTGGCAACCTCCGTAGGGCCAACCGAATTTGTCCCGCCGAATATGAATTATAGCAGTATCGCTCGTAACCAAGACACGAGCCGATTTTATGTATTAGGAGCTCAAGCCATGTTAAAGCTGCGCAAAACCACGTTTCGGTCCGCCGCGCTCGTAGTCGGAACCGCGTTCGTGACGGTCACCCTGTCGACCAGCCTGGCGCAGCAGTCGCGCTCTGGAGAACTCGCGCACGCTACCAGCCTGAGCGCCGCCGCGGCCATTGGTCAGACGCAAGCCCCGCCGGTACTAAACCCAAGCCATCCCGACACCTATGTTGTGGAACGTGGCGATACGTTGTGGGATATCGCCGCGATGTTCCTCCGCGACCCATGGTATTGGCCGGAAATCTGGCAAATCAACCCGCAAGTTGCCAACCCCCATCTAATCTATCCTGGCGACATATTGTCGCTGGCTTTCTTGGACGATGGCCGCCCCGTGGTCATTCGCGAAGGCGGTCCAGGCAACACAGTGCGGCTCGGGCCGCGAATTCGGGTTGAACCGATTGAAGAAGCCATCCCGACCATTCCGTTCGAAACACTGCGGGCCTTCTTGTCACGGCCATCGATCATCGCCAAATCCGAGCTCGAAACACTACCCTATGTCGTTGCGCATCGTGACGGGCTGATGGGTGCTTCAGGCAATGATGTTTATGTCCGCGGCACCGACGGTGGCGTGGGCAGCCAATATTCGGTTGTGCACGGCGGCGAAGCGTTGGTCGATCCGGATGATGACACGGTGTTGGGTTATGAGGGTATCTATGTTGGCAGCGGCGCTACCCGTGTGGTCGGCGATCCTTCTACGCTGCGGCTCGTGGAATCGACCCGCGAGACATTAATTGGCGATTATCTGCTCGATGCTGAGGATGTGCTGCCGGCTAACTTCTTGCCGCGCGCGCCCGAAGCTGGAACACAAGGGCAAATTATCTCCGTCGTCGACGGCATATCGTTGATCGGCCAGTACCAGGTGGTCGTGATTAATCGCGGCGTCAACCACGGTATCGAGCCGGGCCACGTCTTGAGCGCATATCGCTCTGGCGAAGAAATCATCGACACGGTCCGTGGCGGAGGCATGCTAAATCGCGAGAAAGTACAGTTGCCCGATGAGCTGGCAGGCACGATCATGGTCTTCCGAAGTTTCGAGCGAATGAGTTATGCGCTGGTTATGGAAGCCGAAAGCGAGCTGCAAGTTCTTGATGTTGTTAGGAACCCTGAATCCTAACAACATCTATCAGCCAGCTTGCTGGCGAGCATCCAGGGTCTGCAAGCATCGCGTTAGTCCGCGCTTAGCAAACCGCCAGTCAAAGCGAAGCCATGTCTGTTGAGGCATGGCTTCGTGCGTTACAGGCTGGCCAAACGGCATCTCCACTGTGGAATCGGGCGCTCGAGCGATATGGTGACATCGTCGCCGTTGTCGCCGCAGCGCCGGCAGACCTCGTGGCAACAGGCCTGCGCGAACAAACCGTAGAGCGGCTGCGACACCCCAACGCTGATCTACTAAGTGCCTGGCAAGACTGGCTTGCCAGGCCCGGGCACCGATTACTGACACTGGATAACCCTGCGTATCCACAGTTGTTGCGCCGTTCCGCCGCTGCGCCGCTCGCGCTGTGGGCGCGGGGCCATCATCCGGATAAGCTCGATACGCCCCAGTTGGCCATGGTCGGCAGTCGCAACGCCACATCAGGCGGCATGGCAAATGCTCACGCGTTTGCTGAGGCTCTAGGCAACCACGGCCTGACGATCACGAGCGGATTGGCAACCGGTATTGATACGGCCAGTCATCGCGGCGCGCTCAATACAATGGGCGGCACGGTCGCCGTGCTCGGCAACGGAATAGATCTGATTTACCCCCACAATAATGGGCCGCTGGCTGAAGAAATCGCGGCCAAAGGCATCATCGTGTCCGAATACCCCCCTGGCACGCCGCCACAGCGGCATCAGTTTCCTGCCCGGAATCGCATCATCGCGGGTCTCAGCCTCGGCGTATTGGTCATAGAAGCTGGCAGACAAAGTGGCTCACTCATTACGGCCCGAATCGCCGGCGAGCAGGGTCGCGAGGTCTTTGCAGTTCCCGGCTCCATTCACAATCCGATGGCCCGCGGTTGTCATCAGTTATTACGTCAAGGCGCAAAACTGGTTGAAGACGCCAACGATGTATTGAGTGAGCTCGCGCCGCTGTTGCAGCTGCAACTCGACCCTAAAAAGGCGGCCGAACCGGCCTCGTTACCCGCGCCAACACTAGCTGCTGAGTATTCTCAGCTCCTCGAAGCCGTTGGTTTCGACCCGACCAGCATCAATACAATCGTCGCGCGCAGCACGTTGACGACGGCGGAGGTTTCCTCCATGCTCCTGCTCCTGGAATTGGAGGGCCACGTCGAGGCGTTGCCTGGCGGCCGCTACTCGCGCAGGGCTTAAGAGATAACAATGAAAGAAACAGTGCTCGACGTACTGATGTATTTATTCGAGTCGTTTGTCGACAGCGAAGACGAGCCCGAACCCGATCGCAACGAACTCCGCGAAGAATTGATCCACGCTGGTTTCGGTGATCGTGAAATCGACCGCGCATTAGACTGGCTCGATGGCCTCAATACGAATACGAACCTCGCCGAAGCGTATTCTCACCAATCCACCGCTTTTCGCGTCTACGACGCGATCGAACTCGAACGCTTCGACGCAAGTGCTCGAGGCTATTTATTGCACTTAGAGCAACTCGGTATTTTGGCGCCCGCACAACGCGAACTCGTGATTGACCGACTTCTGGCTCTCGACTCCGGTGAAGTCGATATCGAGCAAATCAAGTGGGTCGTCATGATGGTTTTATTCAGCCAGCCGGGGCATGAGCAGGCCTATGCACAGATGGAAGATCTGGTTTTTGCCGAAGAACCGTATTGGCTCCACTAAACTGCGACGCTTGATTACTAGCCGGTTCGCAGCCCACATTCAGCCTGTCAGCTGACGCGCAAGCTCATGAGCAAAAACCTAGTCATTGTAGAGTCCCCTGCGAAAGCCAGGACGATCGAAAAGTACCTAGGCAAAGACTTCCAAGTCCTTGCCTCATACGGGCATATTCGCGATCTGGTGCCCAAAGAAGGTGCTGTCGACACGGGTCATCACTTTGCAATGAAGTACCAGCTCATTGAAAAAAATGAGCCACATCTGCAGAAAATCATCAAGGCAGTCAAGAACGTCGACGCTATCTATCTCGCGACTGACCCTGATCGCGAAGGCGAAGCAATCTCGTGGCATATTTATGAGGTATTGAAAGAGCGGGGGCTGACAGAAAACAAGGAAGTCCATCGCGTCGTTTTTCATGAAGTGACAAAAGGCGCAATCCAGGCCGCTATCGATCACCCGCGAGGCTTGTCCGAAGAACTCGTCAATGCGCAACAGGCGCGCCGCGCGCTCGATTATCTAGTTGGCTTTAATCTGTCGCCGTTGCTTTGGAAAAAAGTACGGCGGGGGCTGTCGGCTGGCCGGGTACAGAGTCCAGCTTTGCGGCTGATTGTCGAGCGTGACGATGAGATCCGCGCATTCAAGCCTCGCGAATACTGGTCGATCGAAGCCCTTGCCGATCAGAAATCGCAAGAGTTCTCGGCCCGTTTATCTGTTTACGATGGCGCCAAAGTCGCGCAATTCTCGTTTACTGACGAGGCGAGTGTCCGCGCCGTAGAGACAGCAATTCACGACCGGGCCAGCGGCAAGCTAACCGTCTCGCAGATCGACAAGAAACAGCGTCGCAGGAATCCTGCTGCACCGTTCATCACTTCGACCCTGCAACAGGAAGCGTCACGAAAGCTCGGTTTTAGTGCGCAGAAGACTATGACTGTTGCACAACGCCTGTATGAAGGAATCGCAATCAGCGAAGGCACCGTCGGTTTGATCACGTACATGCGTACTGACTCGGTCACATTGGCAAACGATGCACTCAACGACATCCGTAGCGTTATCGCAAACCGGTACGGGGACAAAGACGTCCCGGAACAGCCACGCCAATATAAGACGAAGGCGCGCAACGCTCAGGAAGCGCACGAAGCAATTCGGCCGACTTCAGCCGAGCGCGCGCCAGAAGATCTGAAACCATACTTGGACAACAACCAGTATCGTCTCTATGAGCTCATCTGGAAGCGCACCATTGCGAGTCAGATGAATGCAGCTATATACGACACTGTCGGCATCGATCTGGAAGTCGGCGATGACGGTTCCGAAGCGGTCGTCAAGTCAAAACAACGCATCGCTTTTCGAGCGACCGGGTCCATCCTCGTGTATCCGGGCTTTATTGCCGTTTATCAAGAAGGCCAGGACGATAGCCCGCAGGACGATCAAGACAAAATCTTGCCGAACTTCGAAGTCGGTGATCACATCGCACTGAAAGACATAGTTAGCGAGCAACACTTTACCGAACCTCCGCCAAGATTCTCCGAAGCAACCTTAGTGAAGGCGCTTGAAGAATACGGTATCGGCCGGCCTTCAACTTATGCATCGATTATTTCTACATTGCGTAACCGCGAGTACGTTGAAATAGAAAGCCGCCGGTTCATCCCAACGGATGTTGGCCGAGTGGTTAATCGTTTTTTGACCGAGTTCTTCTCTCAGTATGTCGATTACGAGTTCACGGCAAAGATGGAAGACTCGCTCGATGCGATCTCGCGCGGCGAACGCGAATGGGTACCGCTCCTCGAGGAATTCTGGAAACCATTTAACGACCTCATCGAACATACCGAAACTTCGGTCACGCGTGAACAAGCCTCACAAGCGCGCATCCTCGGCACAGATGCAAAAAGCGGCCGGCCAATTAGCGTGCGCATGGGACGCTATGGTGCCTTCGTGCAAATCGGCACACGAGAAGACGAGGACAAGCCGTTATTCGCTGGTCTGCGTCCCGGCCAGAAGATGGATGAGATCAACCTCGAAGAAGCGCTTGAGTTGTTCAAACTGCCGCGCAAGCTTGGCGAAACAGCCGACGGCGAAGCGGTATCGGCAAGCATCGGCAGGTTTGGCCCGTATGTGCGCTATGGCAATAAATTCGTCTCGATTAAGGAAGACGACCCATACACCATAGACCTGGAACGCGCCCTCGTTCTAATTGATGAAAAGAAGATTGCCGATGCAAATCGGATTATTCACGATTTCAGCGATGTCGGCATTCAAGTACTCAACGGGCGCTATGGACCATACGTGACCAATGGCGAAAAGAACGCCAAGATTCCAAAGGACAAAGAGCCTAAAGATCTGACGGTAGAAGAATGCGAAGCACTGATTGCAGCAGCACCGGAACGCAAACCCCGCGGCGGCAAAAAGAAAACCGCGAAGAAAGCAGCCGCAAAGAAGAGCCCGACCAAGAAAAAGGCGGCGGCTAAAAAGAAGACGACGAAAAAAACCACGGCAAAAAAGGCGTCGAAGAAGAAAAAAGTAGCCAATAAGAAGGCGAAGAAAACTGGCGCAACAGCCAAGAAGCCGTCAAAGAAAGTGAGTTCCAGAGCAGCGGATGAAAGCAATGCCGAAAATTCTGGCAAAGGCGACGCCCCTTTCTGACGTCGCGGCGTCCAATGTGCACGTCGCGCGGGCTGTGCGAACGCTCTACAATGGTGGTGTCATCGCCTATCCGACTGAAGCCGTGTTTGGTCTCGGCTGCTTACCAAACGCTGAATTCGCAATCGAGAAGCTGCTTGCTATAAAGCGACGCAACTGGCGAAAAGGCTTATTGCTTATAGCTTCCAGCCTGCATCAGGTTCGAGCGTATGCCGAACTCCCGGACGGGATGATGGGAGATGAAGTGCGTGCAAGCTGGCCCGGCCCCGTAACCTGGCTTCTCCAAGCGCACGAGGATGTGCCCGATTGGATTACCGGCGGGCGTAACACGGTCGCGATTCGAATTACTCAACATCCAGTGGCGCGCGCGCTGTGCATCCGCGCCGGTACTGCGGTGGTTTCCACCAGCGCCAATATTTCGAATCGTCGCCCCATAACCAATCAATGGGTCCTGCGGAAGCAATTAGGCGCCGACTTGGACTTCATCATAAATGGCCCCCTTGGCGGCCAGCGTAATCCAACGGTAATCAGAGACGCTAGCAACGGCCGTCTGATTCGCGCAGACTAGCTGTAAATACAAGAACTTTGAGATCGTGCGATTAAAGATACTCATTGACCACCGGTTGAGCATTGCGTTTGTTGCTGCTTCGATCGTGCTCACCTCATTGCTGCCGGATACGGCACTAGCTGCTGAACCGAGTGTCCCGAACAGTCCGCTGCGCGCGGCTGTATCAACCAGCAATGCCAAAGCAAGCAGCTCGGTTTATGTCGTTCGCCTAAAAGCAGCCGCAGCAGCGAGTTATATGGGTGGGCAGCCTGGCCTCGCAGCGACACGCCCAGAATTGGGTCAGAAGCTCGATCGGCGTGACAGTAACGTCGACAGTTATGTCGAGTATCTCCACGCCCAGCATGAAAGCTTGCTGAGTGAAATCGGCGCATCTGGCGCGATGATCTATAGTTTTGGCTATGCGATTAATGGCTTCGCAGCACACCTGTCGCCCGCACAGGCGGCGAAACTTGCACAGCATGATTGGGTCGAGCGCGTTTGGCTCGATAAGGATCATAAGGTGCAGACAAACAATAGTTCGTTATTTCTGGGCCTGTTGGATCCCGACATCGGCCTTCGCGCGAATCACAAGCTCGATGGCGACGGCATTGTCATCGGCGTGATCGATAGCGGAGTTGCTACGGATCATCCGTCGCTGGCAGAATTTGAAGAGCATCTTCCGAGCGCATGTTCCGGCGATTGGGCGCGCAACAGCTGGCTGGGCCGTTGGCTGTGCCATGCCGTGCGACGCAACCCGCCGACCACCGATCTGTATGATCCGCCGGCGAACTTTGCCGGTACTTGCCAAGTCGGCCAGGCCTTCGAAGCAAATCAGTGCAACGATAAAGTCGTCGGCGCGCGCTACTATCTGGACGGTTTTTTGGCTCGCCACACGCTTGATGAAGCCGAGTTCATTTCGCCT
>JAHEEO010000162.1 GCA_024640665.1 Rhodospirillales bacterium
CGGCGGCATGCGCTATGGGGAAATTCCGGGAACAGGTCAATTGCAGCGTGTACTTTTCAATCAGCGTATGGAAGAGCTCAGGCGCGAGTCGCTGCTCAGCGATATGCGTCAGCGCATACGCGATGTTCGTCAAGGACCAGATGAGTTGTTGTATTTGCTTGTTGACGATGCCGCAGATGGGGCTGTGCTGAAGATCGAACCGGTAGACTGAATCGGCAATGCTGACAGCGAAGTTTGTCGCGCACTTCAATAATCTTTGCAGGGGCACGAGATGATAAGGCTTGTTATCGGCAATCCCAATTTGTTAATGGCAATCATCGCAACGCTGCTTGTCAGCGCTTGCGGTGGGCGAAGCTCAGATACCGATGTGTCATCGAATTCGGCTGACGCTGCATCGGTAACTGGTGCCCCGAGCGCATGGATGACAGCGTGGGGCGATCCTGATCTGCGCGGCATGTGGCCACTGGACTATCTAAACGGCACGCCGGTGCAGCGCCCAGAAGACATGGGTGACAGACGGTTCTTAACAGACGAGGAGTATGCCGAGCGGGTCGAGCGACTTGCTGGATTGAATGCTCGCTACGATACAGAAATTCAGACGAACAAGATGGGTATGGGGCACTGGGCTGAAATGGGTGAGCCCAACCGCCTTACTTCGCTCATTGCGGAGCCGTCAAATGGTCGTGTACCCGCCATGACTGACGCAGCACAACGAGTTTCCGCTACGATGCGCAGCAGTTGGTCAGATATCTCCTTCGATAGCATCGCGGATTTCAATGCGCTCGATCGCTGCATTACGCGAGGCTTGCCAGCTTCGATGTTTCCGTTCATGTATAACAGCGGTATTCAGATCATGCAGGCGCCGGGCTACGTTATTATTCGCCTGGAAATTGTTCATGAGACGCGCATAATTCCCGTTGATGGTCGGCCGACTCTGCACGAAGACATCAAGAACTGGATGGGAGAGTCGCGCGGGCGCTGGGAAGGTGACACGCTCGTGATCGAAACCACTAATTTCAACGGCGAGTCGCCAATGCTTATTGTCGGCCCATTCGGAACACCTATTCCCACTTCACACGGACTTCATCTCGTTGAGCGCTTGAGGCGAGCCGACGACGACACTATTAATTATGAATTACGCGTTGAAGACCCTGAGATGATTGCAGCAAGTTGGACGGCAGCCTTTCCACTGAAGCGCGACGAGGAGTACCGTTTTTTTGAGTACGCTTGCCACGAGGACAATTACACGATTCGTGATTTTATTAATGCATCGAGGGCAGAGCGAGCGCGTTAGTCGGCTGTTATAGCGTAACTGGTCGGGCCTCATGTGCTTTCACGTAGTGAAAGATTTCAACTTTGGCGCGCAGGCCGTTCGCAAAGAATGGATCGTTCTGGTAGACATTTTCGACATCGGCCTTGCTTTCTGCTTCGATGATCCAAAGTCCACCGACTGAATCGCCGCCAACATCTGTTCTTAGTGATCCCGCTAACAGCACTCGGTCCTTGTTCGCATCGAGCCAATCAAAATGCGCTTGTAATAATTCACTGCGTTTTTCCGCAATGCCTTCTTTGTCGGTAAACCTTGCAATGAACAACATGTCTCGCCTCTTTGGTATTTGGTTTGTGTTTAGATGAACGTGCCTTTTACGAGATAGTGCACATCAGTGAAGAAAGTGGCAATACCGCGCAGGCATAAAAAAGGCTGCCAAGCAAAACTTGGCAGCCTTTGTATTTGGTCCGATATTAAGCCGGACCGAGAAGATAGCCTTATTTAGAAGCCATATCTTCCATCATACGATCGATGCGTTGGTTCGTTGCATCGCAGCATGCTTGCGCATCCTGTGCGGCACTCAGTGCCTGGTTGGCTGTGCTTTGTGCACCTGAAGCAAGTTGACGTGCTTCATTAGCAGTGCGCTGAGAGCCATCTGCAGTATTTTGTGCTGCTTCGGCCGTTGCACGTACCGCATCAAGTTGCTCTTGAGTGATGCTTGCGCAACCGGTTACGAATGCAAAGCCGGCAACGAGTGCTACAACACGAAGAGCACCCTTGAATTGATTAGTCATTTAAATATCCCCTGACATGAGTCACAAACGGGCGTAATTATTTCCTAATCCTGTGGTTACTGCAATTAATTCATTAATTTTGTCGTCTCTTTTTGCAGACAGTTGCAATTGTCCGCAACTTGTTTAGCGCCTATTTCGTTGCCCGGGATGCGAGCGGAAGGGGTTTGGCTGACACATATTTTGATAACAGTCTTGCCGCAAGGTGCTTGCATGATCCCTCAAATAACTGTATATAACGACACTATGTATATATATACAGGTATTTTAAAATGCGCGAACTGACCTCTAGGCAAAATCAAGTTCTTGAATTAATTCAAAATTTTATTAAAGAGACCCATCGGCCTCCGACACGCGCTGAAATTGCGGAGGCATTGCAGTTTCGTTCTGTCAATGCGGCCGAAGAACATCTGCGGGCGCTTGAGCGTAAAGGCGCGATCGAATTAATACCCGGGACTTCGCGCGGCATTCGTTTAAAAGACGCGCTGCGCGAACAATTGGGTTTGCCGTTAGTAGGGCGTGTAGCGGCCGGTGAACCCATATTGGCGCAAGAAAACATCGAAGCGCACTATCAAATTGATACGAGCATCTTCGATGGCAAGCCGCATTTTTTGTTGCGCGTACAAGGTATGAGTATGCGTGATGCCGGCATTCTTGATGGCGATTTGGTCGCTGTGCAACGTAAAACCGATATCCGTAATCGACAAATAATAGTTGCACGTCTAGAAGACGAGGTCACGGTAAAACGTTATCGACAAGAAGGTCATCAAGTCTGGTTGTTGCCGGAGAACCCAGACTTCAAAACTATCGAAGTAGATTTACGCGAACAGGAGTTCGTTATCGAAGGTGTTGTTGTCGGCGTGCTGCGTGATTCAGTTAAGTGAGACTTTACTATGAGTTTGGAGGCGCTCATTGCGCACTCAAAAGTATGGAAGCTAGGTCGGCAGCAACAATGGCAGAGCGTTTCAACAGGGTTTGCTGAGCTTGATCGCTGTTTGCCGGGTGCTGGTTGGCCACGTCGAGCAATTACCGAAGTTTTTGTCGATCATTACGGTATTGGTGAACTGCGTTTATTTATGCCGGCGCTAACTCAGCTTGAACAATACGGTATTACTTGGATAGCTCCACCGTACATTCCTTATGCACCCGCCTTAGTTCGTTATGGGCTTACGCTGCAAAATATTTTGATGATTCAACCAACCACCGAAAAAGATATTCCCTGGGCAATAGAGCAAGTTGTTCATGCGCATCGTGGTTCTACGGTGTTAGCTTGGTTACAGGTTATAAACAACACTGTGTTGCGCCGCTTGCAGTTAATAATAGAAGCGCAGCAAGCATGGGCAGTTTTTTTTCGACCCATTGCTGCGCTACATGAAAAATCTCCAGCCGCTTTAAAGCTCTACTTATCAAGACAAGCAGAGTGTTTATCGGTAGAGATTGTCAAATGTCGAGGTGGTAAACCAGGCTGTGTGAAGCTTGCTGAGCTAGGAGGGGGCGGGTGACCCGCATAGCATGCCTCAGCTGTTCAAAACCTTATCTCTTTTTCCTGGGGAGCCTAAAGCCCCGGCTAAACCTTCTGCAGTAACCCGGCAGCCTACGCAAACTTGGATTGCAATCTGCCTAGATGCAGCATTGCCAAATACCTCTTTAAAGTCTTTAGCGATTTGGGCGCGTACGCTTACTCCAGCAATTAGTATCGTTGAGCCGAATGTTTTGCTGCTTGAGGTGCATGGCAGTCTCAAGCTATTTGGTGGCATAGAGAAAATTAAACATGCGCTGAAAACTCATTTGGCGCGACGTCATTTTGCTGCCGAGTTGAGTGTGGCTCCTACGGCCAATGCGGCTGTGTGGTTATCTCGCCAGACATCAATTGATGTGTTTGATTATCAATCCTTAACAAGCCGCTTACGATCGTTGCCTTTGCATGTTACTCAATGGCCAGAAGCCGTTCTGATACGCCTATCAGAAATGGGGCTGAAGAGCGTGGGTGATTTGCTGCGTTTGCCGAGAGATGGTTTTGCTAAGCGAATTGGCACTCATTGCTTGAGAGATTTAGATCGTGCGCTGGGTAAGGAGTTTGATTCGCGGCCCGTTATTAAGCTGCCCGAAACGCTGAGTTGGGTTATCGATTTGCCGCAAGAAACCAATAATATCAACTTGTTGCTAGAAGCAGCTGAAATATTGCTCGATAGAATGATGTCCGATTTGCGTAAGCAGCAAAAGCAAATGGGAAATTTTGAGTTTTATTTTTCTCATTTGCATCGCGAGCCAAGTATCGAGTCTTTTGAGCTGCTTGAACCTAGTTATCAGAAGCAACGGTTATTCGATTTATTTTCTGTTCGCATAGAACGACTGTATTTACCGGCGCCAGTCATTGCGCTTGAGTTAAAGACCGATGATGTGCGTGATCTTCACCTCGATCCGCCCGAAATGTTTGTGCAAGGTGTAAAAAGCGGACGTGGTATGGACATTGCAATGCTAGAGCGCTTGCAGGAACGTTTCAGTCCAAAAAGTATTTATCGGATGGATTTGGCTGCAGATCATCGGCCTGAGTGTGCGTGGTTACCATGTAGTAACGGTGCAAACGAGCACAGCAAATGTTCAGAGCAAGTTTCTCAATGGGCTGGGGAGCGTCCTTTGTGGTTGTTGCAAGTGCCACTGAGGTGTGACGTCCAAGCTTTGCATATGGAGCCGGGGCCGGAACGGATCGAAAGCGGTTGGTGGGATTTAAACGGTATCAATCGTGACTATTACGTAGCTTATAGGCCCTCTGGAGAAAAGCTGTGGGTTTACTTCGATAGCGTCGGAAAGCAGTGGTATTTGCATGGCATTTTTGGGTGATCTGCTATGTCTTATGCAGAACTGCATTGCATTAGCAATTTTTCATTTCTAAGAGGCGCGTCCCACCCCGAGGAGCTTGTTCAGCGCGCTAATGATCTCGCTTACACCGGTATTGCGTTAACTGACGAATGCTCAGTGGCTGGAATTGTGCGCGCGCATAGCGCTGCCCAGGAATTGCCAATAAAGCTGGTTATTGGTAGCGAGTTTAACTTTGCAGATGGGCTTGAGTTAGTTGTTCTAGCGCCCAGTCAGTCAGCTTACGCATCATTATGTGGGCTGATTAGCTATGCACGCAGGCAAGCGCCAAAGGGGCAGTATTGTTTGGACCGCGACTCGATGGCTGCGCAGTTGTCGAGTACTGACTGTTTGGTTTTGTGGACGCCGCGCTTCGGGCCTCAAGCTAAAGTGCGGTCCTGTAATGTTGAGTCTGCCATGTCTTCGGATACTTATCTGGAAGCCGGTGCATGGCTTAAGGCGCACTTTTCTGACAAGTTATGGCTGGCAGTCGAGTACCTAACTAACGGGACAATAAGGCAGGTATTTCAGGCGGCGTCTGCAATAGCGCGGCAATTAGCACTACCTATGTTGGCGAGTGGAAATGTGCATATGCACAGCCGCAAACGACGCATGCTGCAAGATGTTTTAACGGCAATCAAAAACAATCAGGAGCTGACTCGCTCGGGATTCAATCTTTATCCTAATGGCGAACGCTATTTGCGGCCTATAACTCGGCTGCAAAGCATCTATCCGCAGGCTCTATTGAATGAAACCCTGGCCGTATTAGAGCGATTTAATTTTTCACTCGACGAACTTCGCTATGAATACCCTAAAGAACTTGTGCCGGAAGGCTTATCTCCAAGTCAGCACTTAAGGGAGTTGACCGTAAAAGGCATGCAATGGCGATGGCCAAAAGGCACACCTAAAAAGGTCGAAAAGCTTGTTGAACATGAGCTCAAGCTCATCAAAGAACTGCGCTACGAGCCTTATTTCTTAACTGTCGATGACATCGTTAAGTTTGGGCGACAGCAAGGCATTCTTTGCCAGGGCCGCGGTTCAGCGGCAAATTCTGCCGTTTGTTATTGCTTGGGTATTACCGAAGTTGATCCGGCGCGCATGGAGATGCTCGTTGAGCGGTTTATATCAAAGGAACGTAATGAACCTCCCGATATCGATGTCGACTTTGAGCACGAGCGTCGCGAAGAGGTTATTCAGTATATATATCAAAAGTATTCACGCGAGCGAGCAGCTTTGGCAGCTACAGTGATTACATACAGGCCAAAAAGTGCCATTCGTGATGTTGGTAAGGCATTAGGCTTCGACATATCGCAATTAGACGTTCTGGCGAAATCTCTGCAATGGTGGGATGGCCGAGAAATAGATGCAGATCGTGTGCGCGAAGCAGGCTTTGAGTTTAATAGCCGACCCGTGCGTCAGCTTCTATACCTCGTGAACGAGTTGATCGGCTTTCCCCGGCACCTTTCTCAGCATGTAGGTGGTTTTGTTATCTCTGAAGCACCCTTAAGTCGATTGGTGCCGATTGAAAACGCGGCAATGCCAGAGCGCACGGTCATTCAGTGGGATAAAGACGATCTCCAAACATTGGGGTTATTGAAAGTCGATATTTTGGCTTTAGGCATGCTCAGTGCTATTCGCCGGAGTTTTAATTTAATCGAGACCTTTTATCAGCGTTCATCGGCCGGAGCATTGCTGGCAATGGGGCTGAAGAAAATGCCGCCCCTGACGATGGCCGATATTCCTCCCAATGATTCGAAAGTCTATGACATGATTTCGCGGGCCGACACAATTGGGGTTTTTCAGATCGAGTCGCGGGCGCAAATGGCTATGTTGCCGCGACTTAAGCCCCGCTGTTATTACGATTTGGTGATTGAGGTTGCCATCATTCGCCCAGGCCCGATTCAAGGCGATATGGTGCATCCTTATTTGCGTCGTCGAAATGGGGAGGAGGCAGTCGTTTATCCAAGCGAAGCAGTACGACATGTCCTCAAGCGCACGTTGGGTGTTCCGCTGTTCCAAGAACAAGTTATGCGGTTAGCAATAGTTGCGGCCGGCTTCTCGGCGGGTGAGGCAGATGGTTTGCGGCGTGCGATGGCGGCCTGGCGTCGTCGAGGCGACTTAGGCTTTTATCAAGAGCGACTCATTACTGGCATGTTGCAGCGCGGCTATA
>JAHEEO010000297.1 GCA_024640665.1 Rhodospirillales bacterium
GCATGGCGAACCAGGGCCTCGCATGGGCTGGATTAGGCAGTCTGCATGCCAAAACTAGAACCCCGGTACTCGCGACAGGCATTGCGGCAAGCTGCATACTCTTCCTGGCATTGTTCTTGTCGCTCGGCGGCCTAGCCCGCCTAACAAGCACACTCGCATTGCTTATTTTTGCTACAGTGAATGCTGCGCTATTGAGGCTCAAACGCTCACCAGAAAACCCCGAATTTCATGTGCCGGCACTCATTCCGAAGCTCGGACTCCTGACATGTATCGCCATGCTCATTCAGCAGCTATTTTCTCTGCTTTAATCACCTACAGGTTCACTACGACAAGATGACTACTGCGCTTTTTTTTATTGCGGGCCTCGCACTTCTGTATGTTGGCGGCGAAGCACTTGTTCGCAGTGCAAGCGCTATTGGCATGCGCTTTGGCATGACGCCGATGATTATTGGCTTGACCATCGTCGCGTTTGCAACAAGCGCTCCAGAAGCCGCGGTTTCGATCGGCGCCGCACTAAACAATGAGCCTGGCTTGGCAGTCGGTAATGTCGTTGGATCAAACCTCTGCAATATTTCATTACTCGTCGGCATCGTCATTGTCGTTTCTCAGCCAAGGCTGCGAGAAAAGCTGGATCGCGGGGACGTTGCCGTCATGGCGCTGAGCACCATTCTTGTGCCGGCCATGCTGCTGGATGGGCTGCTGACGCGAATTGAAGGCACAAGCCTGCTGTTGGCAATTACGGCCTACATAGCGGTTACAGTATGGCGTGTCCACACGCGGCGTTCGGGCGAGCCGCCTGACGTACCATCAACCGTACCTGTGTTGACAGAAAGCATCATAAACAATCTGCTGGTCTGCGCAATTGGCGTCGCATTTCTAATTGTCGGCAGCGAGCTGCTGGTTACATCGTCGATAGAAATTGCCGTTATTCTGGGCATACCTCCTGCAGTGGTTGGATTGTCGGCGGCCGCATTAGGTACGAGCCTCCCTGAACTTGCTGCATCGATCATTGCAGCGAGGCACAATCAACCTGAAATGGCAGCTGGCAATCTCATTGGTTCCAACATCTTCAACCTGTTGTTGGTGTTGGGCGCAACCTCAATGGTCCATCCATTGACACTGGGAGCCGTGACGTTTTTTGACATCGCTTTCATGGTTGGCGTCTCGCTGCTGTCGCTAACACTCATGGTGTCGAGAGTAAGGCTTTATCTGTTTGAAGGTGTCGCCTTGATCGCAACCTATTTTGCGTATCTTATAATTTTATTCCGCACATAGACATTTAGTTGCTTCCACCGAATTTTGCCAACGCGTCACCGCTCAATCTATAAGCTTTCCATTCACTCAGGTAATGAGCGCCCATACCTTCATAGAAGTCGATCGCGGGCGAGTTCCAGTCCAATACAGCCCACTCCAAGCGGCCATAGTTTCGCTGAAGTGCCATACGAGCAAGGTGCCTGAGCAATGCCTTACCGACGCCCAGTCCACGATGCCGCGGCCTGACAAAAAGGTCTTCAAGATAAATTCCTGGCCGACCCAAAAAGGTTGAAAAGCTTGTGAAGAACAACGCAAACCCGACGGGTTCCGCGTCAATTTCTGCGATCACAACCTCCGCTACCGGACTTTTACCAAAAAGCCACGCTGACAGACTTTGCTCGTCCACGACGACTTCGTGAGACAGCTTCTCGTATTCTGCAAGGTCGTTGATAAAAGCAAGAATCACCGTTACATCGGTGGCATCGGCATTGCGTAACCGTATGCTCCGCCGTGCTTGGATCATTGGTACTCGCGGCCTTCGTGACGGATCCAGCCCGCCTCATGGAGACCCCTGGGGTCGTGGTGGGTCCAATGAATCAGGCCGCCTCGATCGTTCCATTCATACTCACCCCGGATCACAATGGAATCGCCAAGACGCAGCGCATCCACTCGTGGCGCCAAATCGATGTTATGCGATATGAGTACAGTCATGCCGTCACTCCCGCGAACGATGAATCTCTGATGTCGCGAACCGTCATCGTCGTCTGCCAGCAGCCGGTCGACGACCCCCGAGAATTCGAGCACTTGACCGCTACGACGACTCTTAA
>JAHEEO010000163.1:0-2224 GCA_024640665.1 Rhodospirillales bacterium
TTTGTGCGGTTCGAGCTATTTGCCTGCACCGGGCATCTCTTTGGGTACGTCTGCCGGCTGAGATGGGGCTCATATCGCTCATCGAACGTGACGCTGCGCTTCCAGGTAGACGGGAGCCGATTGCAACTGCAACGGTGCATGCCGTTCTCGGCACGCCGATAAAACCGCCGTTCCCCGAAGGCTTGCGTGCGGTGCAATTCGGCATGGGCTGCTTCTGGGGCGCCGAACGGCGCTTTTGGGCAATGGATCACGTTTATACGACCGCTGTCGGCTATGCCGGCGGCTTCACGCCGAATCCGATGTACGAAGAAGTGTGTACGGGTCGAACCGGACACACGGAGGTTGTGTTAGTTGTATTCGATCCTCGCCAGCTGACTCTGGAGGGCTTGCTGAAAGTTTTCTGGGAATCGCACAATCCCACCCAAGGCATGCGCCAGGGCGCAGATACCGGCACTCAATACCGCTCGGCGGTGTACGCAAAGAGCGAGGACTTGAGCCTTGTCAAAGCTTCTCGTGATAGTTATCAGCGCGCCCTGAGAGATGCTGGAAACACGCAGCCGATTTCCACTGAAATAAAAGCTGAGCAACCGTTCTATTATGCAGAGGACTATCATCAGCAATATCTGGCCAAGAACCCGCGAGGCTACTGCGGGCTCGGTGGCACCGGGATTACTTATCACACTCAGTAGCGGCACTGTCTAAAGGGCCGCTTCCTGAATTAGAACCAAAGCACTGTTGCGGTGCTTTATGGGACCGCGAAGTCACCGAGACGCGGTGGCGTCACAGAGACTTCCTCCGGCTGCGCGAGTTGGGGAATCCAAGTGTAGGGTAACCGGTAGGCCCTGTAGACGTCGTTCGACGAGCGCGGTCCGGCGAACAGCGGATTCATATACTCCCAAACGATTGAGCCGTCGTTTGTTACTTCGAAGACGCGGCCGCCGGCACCTTCCGTAATTAGAGTATTGCCGTTTGGAAGTCTCTGCGCGGCGCTGATGTTCGTACTAAAGAATTTCCCAGGCGCCGAATACGACCACATCAGTTCAAGCGTCACGGGGTTGATTTCGAGTACCCGTGACGTAGCGCGAGCAAATGCGCCAAGGCCGTTCAGCGCGATCGGATTCGCAAATCCGTAACCACTCGAACCGCCGTTATCGAATACCAGCAAGTTGCCCGCCCCTGGCAGGCCCTTCGGGATAAAATGAGCATGGTGTTGACCGATGATTTGGCGGATGGCGCGAAGCTCTTTCGACCTGCTGAAGTCTGGACCCAGCCGCCACACAATCGAACCGTCGCGAGCGACAATGGCAACGATGCTCGCCTGCCGTGAGCTGATAATTATGTTGTTCGGCGCGAACCGCTCATCGCCTGCATCAAACCAGCGATTCGGACCAACATATGTCGCTGAATTGATATGCAACCAGTCCAGTGAACTGCGCGCCGCACTGAAGCCGGGAGCGCCCTTGATTGCTGCACGCGCATCTACGTCGAAGCCGAACTCATCGATGTGTTCGGCCGCCGTCCATTCCCAAACGATCTCCCCCTCCCATGAAACCTCGATGAGGCGATCGTCTTCGAGCAGCACGTCGGCAACTTCCGGTTGCAAATGATTCGTATGCGTAAGGATCAGCGTCTTACTGCCCTCGTTTGCTGGCTGAGCTGCCGGTGAATAGTAGCCGGCCGGAAAGTCTTCACGCTGCCAGTCGTGGTGTTGGCGGCTCGACCAGATCGTGTCACTGTTTGGTAATTCAATCTGTTCGTTGCGGCTAAATCGCCAAACGACGTTACCTGCGAAATCTCGCTGAATGAGCTCGAGGGATTCCTGATGAGGCGGACGGGCGCCGTTAGCCGCAATAATGGTGCCGCCGGGCAGCACGCGCGCGGGTCCCCCGGCTGCATTGTTGTAGTCATCCCACCGCTTCACTACCCGGCCATTCATATCGATGACCAGAACGGCTTCAGTTGCGAGCAACGAGAGTACTGTGTATCCGTTCCAGGCACGGGCGGAATCATAGATCGTCGTACCGGTTGGATAGACCGTCGGAGCAGCACATGCAAGCGAAGATACTAAGACCACAACGACTGCTAAAGCTTGCGAGAGTCGGTTCATAAGTAGCTCCTGGTTGCACGTAATGGTTGGTTTGCGAAACAGCAATATGGCCACGATTGCATATTGGCATACGCTGACACCAATTCGTAAATCGCAGCATGCTAGCGAGCGGGCGGT
>JAHEEO010000163.1:2234-6981 GCA_024640665.1 Rhodospirillales bacterium
GTTTTCGGCTTGCATCCGACCATGATGAAATTTTGCGATGAGTTCCGCAATATACAGCCCAAGGCCAAGATGCGGTCTATCACGATTAGCCGGCCGCACAGAAACCAATGAATCGAATAATTGCTCCTGCATTTCCTCCGGCAACAACTCGCCCTCATTTGTTACGGACAAGCAATACTCATCATTGTGCCGTTCGAGCTGGAGCGTTATGCGGCTGCCTGCCTTACTGAAACTGACGGCGTTGTCGACCAACTTATCCAGAAGCTGTGCGATGAGATCTTCCGCACCATCAACATAGGCCTGTTCAGCCATGGGTATGAACTCAAACACTCTTTGCGGATATACATCGCTATACGATTCAACACAGGATTGAACGATATGTTGGAGTTCGTACGTTGCCGTGGCCGTTTCGTTAATTGCTTGCTCCATTCGAGTAGCCTCGCTCATGGCCACCAGGATAGCGTCGAGGCGATCCACCCCCAGTCGCAGTCGCGATAGATACTGGTGCGAGTCCGGGCCACTGGGATCTTTTTCCAGATTGTCCAGCGACGTCGATACAACGGCCAATGGCGTACGCAGCTCATGCGACAACTTGCTCGTTAATGTTCTTAAGTAACTCGTGTAGTCGCGCAGACGTTCCAGCAATCGGCCGAAGCTCCGCGACAAGCCGCCAATCTCGTCGCGCGCCTTTTGCCCAGGCAACGATATTTCAATTTGACCTTTCGGACCCAATGCAGATTCGGCGGCCATTGCCAGGCGCCCTACTCGGTACGAGAGAAAAGTTGCGAATGCGAGCATGCCGAATAACGCGAAGACACTGATGCCAAAAGTGAAACCGACGAGCCGAAGCAGGGCTTGATTGGTTGCTGTGAGTATCGAATCACTTGCTTGCTCGAGCAATAATCCACCGACGACATTGCCGTCGAACTTTAGTGGCACAGCTGCAACAACGACGGCATTGGCTTCGAAATCACCGCCATACCATTGCACTACGGACGCGTCGTCGAACACCCGCAATATGGCTGGGTCGACAATTCTTCCCAATGGAGATTCAAGTTGACGATACGGTGGATCTTCGGTTTGCAGCGCATAGCGAACGATATCTTCGGTAAGACTGCGCGAACCGCTTGCTACGCCTGGTTCATTGGTCGCGCCGGCACTCGCGATCAACCAGGCATCTCTATCCAGGATCCGGTAGCGGTTCCGGTCATCTGAAAACTGCGTTAAGACCGCATTGAGGCTCGCTAGCTGCACGACCAGTCGGCCGGGCTGTCCCGTTGCTTCATTCCAGGTCTGCACGAGTGAGACGGTATATCCCGCGTCGCTGAGGTCACTCCCAGCATCGACATCAATGACGGCGAGGCCGAACCGCGCTCCCGCGATGCTCAAAGGCACCCGCAGTTCAACGGAGAAACCATTTCGAGTTTGCTGCCATGCCGCTTGGGCGCGATCATCAAAATCACCCGTTGCAACGAATTGCGGCGGCTGCGTTTGCTGGGGCCGCAGCGCGCCTGGTGCGGCCGTGTTCAGCACCCACCACTGCGTCGCCGCGTTTACACTGTGCAGCTGAATAACCACGCGATCGCCATATGGCGGTTCTCCTGGTCGCTGCTGATAGACGACAGAATTGTCTGTGACTTCAACGCTCACATAGAGGAAAGGGCCAAAAACGCCAGCCCAATATCGCGCTGCATCGCCCAGGGCAACTGCCTGTTCATCGGACAAGTTCCAGTCCGCTCGCGAACCGTCCAATCGCGGTGCTGCAGCAAGCTGGCGAGCAAAGACGGTTGTACTGGGCGAAGTCGGCGGCGAAGCTTCATACAAAGCGGCGGTGTGGCCCTGACGCTCCAACGCGCCAGCCACCGTGTGTGCGCGATCGGTCAATGATTGATTCAAGCCGCTGCGCAGTACGGACTCCATTTCGCGAACATAGCGATAGCCCGCCCAAGGCAACAACAAGGTCAACAGACTGAAAATCGCCAATTGTTTGCGCAGCGACATGAAAACCCTAAACCGACATAGAACCAAATTTCTGTGATGGCTGGCTAGGGTATACGTTTTTGGGCAGTCGAGCGTCAGGGGAAAAGACGCTCAACTGCCCAATGGGCTCGCTTGGGACTAATTGATTCGATTGGCGCGCCGATCGAGGCGCTGGTTGGCACGCTGCCCGCTGCGATCGAGCTGCCGGTCGACTCGGGCACCTTGGCGATCCATGCGGCGATCGATCTTATTACCGCGACGATCCAGCCGCGCATCGACCCGGTCTCCTTTGCGGTCCAACCGGCGAGCTGCCACATCGTTGCCGTTGGCCTCGGCACGATCGCTGGCGCGATCTAAACGACGATCAACGCTGTCGCCGCGCCGATCCAAGCGTCGCTCAATTGCATCGCCGCGCACGTCTCGGCGTTCTTCGATGCGGTCGCCGCGACGGTCCAGACGCTCTGCCCGGTCGACCGGCGCGCTGAGTCCCGTTGCAACTGCCGAGTCGGCATCCTGTGCGAGCACCGATCCGCTGCAAATGGCCAATACAACGCCAACTGTCATAATGCTTGCTCTCATCACCTTCTCCTTATGGCTGTGTAAGAGCAATAACGCGCGGCCGGGCCGTCTGGTTGACAAGCCTTGACCAAAATCTCGTTGGAACAGCGTGCGCTGGGTTTTTAGCGGCCGGCACTCATGATCAACGGCGTTCTGCCACTGCCGGAAAATCGCATGGGCCGCGGCGGCCGCGTAGCACGATAAAGCGTACCTTCGAGCTCATACGGCAAAGTGCTCTCGGCACCCTGCAAGTAGGCGACCAGCCGGGAGATCGATGACACGAACTCGCTGGACACTCGGCCCCGCACGCGAGTGTCGCTGGCCGGGGCCAACGTGCCTGGCGCCGTGATCACGCCTTCGACAAATCCCTCGCCGGCTAAGCGAATCGAATAGTCGATGCTGCTCAGCGCGATGGCTTCGGCGTTTGGATTCGATACCAACAAGGTAACTTCGAAATCACTGCGGCCATTTTCTTCCGGCAGTATTGTGATGTCCGAGACCCGCACTACGGGTATCTCGGTGGAAGCTGAAATGGATGTGCATGCCGCCAGCCACCCACAGATTAGGCAAAGCCCGAAAAGCTTCGATAATTTCATCAAACGCGTACTCCGCTCGCTGGCCCGGCTCACCGCTGTGGGACAGCTTGCCGAGTTGCACCGGCAATCTGCCAGTAGAAACCGTCCCTGAATAATTCAATCTCCACGCGTCCATCGTAACCGCTTGATGCACCGCGAATATCCAAATCGAGCACAATATCGGCGCTATCCGTACCAACCAACTCGAGCGAAACCCAGTCCGCACGCGCCGTAACCTGTGGATTGGTCAAGAAAAACCCACGAATGATGTCAATCATTCGCGCACGATCAATGCCGTTCCCCGTGACGAACTCTGGCGCGATTAGGCCCCGAAAGTGCCCAGTATCGCGCGCTTGCGCCGCCTCCAGCGCCTCGGCAACCAGCGCGCGGATTTCATCTTCCGGAGATACCTCTGAACACGCGCTCAACCAAGCCATATAGCCACACAGAGCAAACAGCCAGATGGCGATTTTTCTGAAACACAGCGGAGTCTGGTAGTGTCTCATCTCAAGTATCCTTGTGAAGGAGCGTGGCTCAGTGACCAAACGATCTCGCCGCATTGCCATTATCGGCGGCGCCCGCATTCCGTTTTGCAGGGCGCACACTGCCTACTCCGTGCAATCGAATCAAGACATGATGACGGCGACACTGCGCGGTCTTGTCGATAAATACAATTTAGCTGGCGAGACGCTGGGTGACGTGTCGCTCGGCGCCGTAATTAAGCACTCCCGAGACTTCAATCTCGCCCGCGAATCCGCATTGTCGTCTGGGCTTTCTCCGCGCACGCCCGCGTTTGATATTCAGCGTGCCTGCGGGACGAGTTTGTCGGCTGCCATTCTGCTTGGCGCAAAAATCGCCAATGGCTTTATCGATTCTGGCATTGCCGGTGGCTGCGACACCATCAGCGATGTGCCGGTTGTCTATCCTGACGGCTATCGACGCATTTTGCTGGAATCGGCTCGAGGTCGAACGCTAATGGGCCGGCTGAAACCTTGGGCAGGTTTACGCCCGCGTCATTTCAAGCCGTCTTTTCCTGCCGTCGTAGAACCCCGCACAAATCTGTCTATGGGCGAGAGCATGGAGATCACAGCCAAACACTGGCAAATTCCGCGCGCCGAACAGGACGCGCTTGCGTTGGAGAGTCATCGCAACGCCGCCGCTGCTTACGCAGCTGGGTTCTATGACGATCTGGTCATCGAATACTTCGGGGTGAAGCAAGACAACAATATCCGCCCGGATTCTTCTTTGGCAGCCTTGGCCAAACTCAAGCCCGTATTTGATCGCTCGGCGGCAGGCACACTCACAGCCGGAAATAGCACGCCTTTAACGGACGGCGCATCGGCTGTATTGCTCGCGTCGGAACAATGGGCAGTCGAACGCAATCTACCTGTGTTGGCTTATCTTAGTTTCGCCCGCGAAGCGGCCGTGGATTTTGTCAATGACGAAGGCCTTCTGATGGCTCCCGCATATGCGGTGTCGGATATGCTGAAAGAAGCAAATCTCTCACTACAAGACTTCGATCTCTACGAAATACATGAGGCATTCGCAGCACAAACGCTCGCAACGATGAAAGCCTGGGAGTCAGAAGAATTCTGCCGCGATCGATTATTGCGCTCGGGCGCCATGGGCAGCAT
>JAHEEO010000164.1:0-1650 GCA_024640665.1 Rhodospirillales bacterium
CAGCGAACCGCCAAAATATGAGCAAGCGCGGTAAGCTCGCTGTGTTGCCAGTATATTCCGTGCTTGCAGCCGGATGCGAAAACCGGGCACATTAGCGATACACGCAGGAATCGAACCTCATTACATGGACATACAATTTCTCGGGGCCGCGGGCACTGTTACCGGATCGTGCTACCTTTTTCGCGTCGGCAAAGCCAAGTTTCTACTGGAATGCGGCCAGATTCAGGGTAGCCGAGTGGCAGAAGCCCAGAATCGAGAGCCGTTGCCCATTCAGATGCAAGAGATCGACGCCATCGTCCTCAGCCATGCGCACATCGACCATTCAGGCCGTTTACCTTGGCTGAAGCGACAAGGCTACGACGGGCCGATCTATACCCACCACGCAAGCCATGCGCTGTGCGAAATCATGCTCCGCGATGCGGCCTATCTAAACGAAAAGGACGCTGAGTGGGAAAACCGCAAACGACAAAGGAAAGGGCTGCCTAATATCGAACCGCTGTACACACAGGATGACGCTGCGGCGGTTATGGACCAATTCACAGGTATTGAATACGAAGAGCGTCGCGAGATACTGCCCGGTGTCGAAATTCGGCTTACAGACGCCGGGCACATATTGGGGGCGGCAATCGTCGAACTATGGCTGACTGAAGACAACACAACAAAGAAAGTCGTCTTTAGTGGCGACCTCGGGCACCGTGGTGCCCCTGTGATGATTGGGCCTGCTCCTGTCGAGCAAGCCGACTTGGTAATTATGGAGAGCACCTACGGCAACCGTAATCATCGGTCGACGGAGGCAACGCTCGAAGAATTACGGTCTGTATTTGAAGCGGCGAGAGCCAACCGCGGCAACGTCATTATTCCAGCCTTTGCAGTGGGCAGAACACAAGACCTAATCTACCTGCTGGAGAAACACTATGACGATTGGCACATAGGCGATTGGCAAGTATTTCTAGACAGTCCTATGGCCATTCAGGCGACAGAAGTCTATTCACAGTTTGACCATCTCTATTCCGCAAAACTGTTCGGCGAGCGTTCACACCGACCAACACTCAAAAACCTGGCCATGTCACGATCCGCAGCGGATTCGATGGCAATTAATCGTATGCAGTCCGGGGCAATCGTCATCGCTGGAAGTGGCATGTGCAGTGGCGGTCGGGTCATGCACCATCTCAAGCACAACGTTTGGCGGCCAGAATGTCATCTTGTAATTGTGGGCTATCAAGCATATGGAACAATTGGCCGGCAATTGGTAGACGGACGAAGCCACATCAAGCTCTGGGGCGAGCTAATAAAAGTCAATGCACAGATACATACGGTAGGCGGACTTTCTGCACACGCCGACCAAACTGGACTGCTGGATTGGTACAGGCACTTCCAAGGCTCACCGCCCGTCTACTTGATTCATGGAGAACGACCTCAGCAAACCGCGCTCAGGCAAGCACTGCACTCAGAATTCGCCGCCGAAGTGACCATTCCAGAACGCGAGGATCGCATACAACTAAACTGAAGCAGCAAGCAACTCACCGTCATACGGCAGCGAGTTCAAGCAACCACTCGATTCCCTAGAGTGCGGTTTTCAACTTCAGATTGTACCTACTGACTTAGCCCTATTTGCGGATAGCAACGCCCGACAGATTCAGACAGTATTGT
>JAHEEO010000164.1:1660-6977 GCA_024640665.1 Rhodospirillales bacterium
CAGACATGAAAATCCTTAGGCAATCAGCATTTCTCGGTGTGGCCATGTTGGCAACTGCGTGCACGACGATGGGCCCGACACAGACTGCAGCAACGTCTAACGATTGCTTTTTCGCACGGAGCTTGAGTGACTGGCGCCCCCTTGACGATCAAAACCTCATTCTGTTCGCACGCGGTCGGCAAGCCTACCATGTTCAATTGGTCAGACCCGCGTTCGGCATAGGGTATGACGTGATGATTGGCGTATCTGACCGAGACGGTAGTATCTGCCCGTACGGAGGCGACGCCATAATTGTGGACGGACCGATGCCGGACAGAATCTCCATCCGATCGATCAGGAAACTAAGCGATGTCCAGCTCGAGCAAATCTACGTTGAGTTTGGAATCAAGGCTCCTGCCATCGTCAGCGAAACCGCACTGGATACCGAATAATTCGGACGGCGCGCGATCGCCAAAGAGCACCCTTCACTAATTCAATCAGCAGGCACATGCACATGACCGATCGACACTCGCAAACCGTAGAAGAAAAAGCCAAATCCAAACTGGAGAAGCGCTTAGCAGCACTCCGCAGCGACATACAGCGCGAGCTGATTAAGCGGGATCATGAACTCTATGGCGACTTAGTCGACAAAATGTCCGATTCCAGTGACGCATCTGTCGCGGATCTACTCATCGATGTGAACCTCGCGGAGATTGCCCGCGATCTCGAAGAACTCCGGGATGTCGAGTCAGCGCTGCGGCGCATTGAGCTGGGAACCTTTGGTGTCTGCACCCAGTGTTCTGGTGACATACAAAAAGCGCGGCTTGAAACCGTACCCGAAGCCAGCCGATGCTTCTCGTGTCAAACAGCAGAAGAAGGCAAGAATCAGCGCGACAGCCACCTAAAGATGTAGCAGCAGCGCAATAACGACAACCGCTTTCGACATTGGCACGCGATTCAACACTGTTGGCCACAGGCAGAAAATCGGGCTGACAGCAGATGGCGTGAGACTATTCGTGAGCAATGGACTCGCTGGTAAACAAGTAGTCCTTCAACTCCTTGTCGAGCGTGGGGTCACGCCTTCGAATCCACTCTAATACCATTGCCGCATGTTCCTTTTCTTCATCTCGATTGTGCTCGAGAATACGGCGGAGCTCTGCGTCTTTGCATGCGTCGACACGCTGATTGTACCAATCTACCGCTTCCAACTCTTCCATTAATGAGGTAATGGCACGATGCATATCGCGCGTCTCATCTGACAACTCTTGGATCGGTTCGTGGTAGCCTTCGTTCGCCATCTTATTCTCCGACGTCTATTGATCAATTCGATTATCGAGTGCCCGGCCCATTCTGTTGTAGCCGAACTCGATCAGTTCTTTCGCTCTGTGAAAATCCAGAAACCCGCACAAATTACTGGGGATCTCGACGACCAAATTTGGCGTATAGGTTGCAAGCTTCATCCGCGCAATTGTCGTCTGCATCGTATCAATGGAGCGCAGCGCCAGCTCAAACGCGGTCAGACTATCAGGCTCTGGCGTCGAGTTTGTGGGCACCCAATCATCGATAAAAGCGGCAATGTTCTCCCGCATCTGTGCGAACAAACTATTGGGCTCTTCAGCAGCTGAATTGGCCGGCTGAGTCGCACGCTCGATGCGCTCTACTGGACCGTTCAGATCGATCGCGAAAGTCCATGCCGCGCCATCATTCAGCGCCGGCGCAATTGGCACGGGATTGACGACGCCACCATCTACCAGCAATAGTCCTTGATACTCCACTGGCGAGAACAAGAGCGGGTAAGCAATTGACGCGCGTATAGCCTCGAACAGCGATCCCCGGCTCAGCCAAATCTCGCGCATATTGTTGATATCAGTTGCGACTGCAGTGAAGCCAATCGATAGCCCTTCGATATCACGCTCGCCGACCATGTCTTTTAGAATTGAGATGATGCGGTCATTGTCAAAGACAGCCTCGCGGCTAAACGCGAAATTCAATAGCCGAAAAACGTCGCGCTTCTGCAGCGCACACACCCAATCAGCATAGTCTTCGAGCTTCCCCGCTGCGTAGACGCCGCCAACCAGAGCGCCCATCGAGCAACCGGCGATATAATTTATCTCAAACCCGCGTTCCTCGAGGCACCGAATTACGCCAATGTGGGCCAAGCCTCTAGCGCCACCGCTGCCTAATGCCAATGAAATGCGTTGTTTTCCCACGAGAGGCAGAATCAGCCGCCTACCAACCCTCGTCGATCGCCAGGTCTTGGTTTGCGGTTATATTGACCATTGCACAGTGATGGTACGAGAACCCGCCTTCTCGGAAACCAGGATGATCGGCCATGAATTGGATGATCTGTAGCACACAGCTTTCGCAATCGATGTTCGGAATTCGAATCTCGGTTTCCCAAATGCCGGTTCGACGCTCGTCGTGTGGCCACAGTCCATCGACCAACACAGGCGGCTGTGGATTGACCTCAATAGCTGCAGAATCTGAGCGCATACCGCGATCGGTCTCTTTCATGGTTGCAACCGGATCATCGGGCAGCCAATTGGGCCGGCGCGCCAGCGCAATTCGAAAGTGACCCGGATGGTATATGGTCTCATCCACGATCACTTTCAGCAGGTCTCCGCCTGTCACATCGGTAACGGCGCCGGTTCGCGTGCCACCGTCAGCCAGCGTACCGCCGCAAGGGGCAAGTTTTTGCGGATCGCCGCGGTCGTCTTCTTCAATCCAAGACGCGGGTTCCAGCAACTTGAAGTGCGCGTCGACAAGAGTTGCAGTCAAGGCGCAAGCGGCAGCGATACTGAATCTAATTAGCGTGAACTTCATGTTGGATTCCCGTAATTGTGATGAGTCCTGGCCCATTATCTTGAAAACCAGGCGCAACCGCGAGCAAAAAAGCGGCCATGCACCGGAGATCCATGCAACTCGGGCCATACTGCATGGTTTCGATGGACCGACGGCCGCGAGGCGGCTCATGCATCGGCCTTCGTGCTCTCGACAATGGGAAAGAAAATCTCCAGTCCACCCTCGCCCGTAGCCGAATCGAAGTGTTCGTCATATCTCTCGAAGTCTGGTGAATTCGCCGGCACAAAGCCAGACTCCGGCAACCAGGTCTTCCAAATCGCATTCCACGTTTCTTGAACCGTCGCTACGTTGCCACCGTGCTCGAACACAGCGTAATACGCTGCCGGTACTCGCATTCGTCCCAAACTGGCCGGTAGTTTGTCAAAACTGGAAACTTCGACAGCGCACATGTACTCGAACTGCTGTGTATCAGGATTTCCACCGCACATAACCCCGTAGGCAACACTGCCAGCCTGATCTTCGATTCGCGCCAACTCTTCGAATTCTCGCCACTGCGCCGTAATCGTCTCGCCGGCACTGGCATATGCGTGGTGCCGACGAATACCCGCCAGCAACATGGGACGGCCATTTTCCAATCGCAGCGCTCGCATCTTCAAAATCTCTCTTTTTGGAAAAGACTGGGACTAGTATTCCTGCCACTCAGAATCTTCGCAATGAGTAGGCACCCAGTCGAATAGAGTCTTACCGGCGCTTAAGCGAGTTTGTTCGCTCAAAGCAGCCGATAACAGTATAAAACTGTGACTGGAGATCGCATATCCCGCCTCCGCTATGATCTAGACTGGGTTGCAGATTGCAACTAGGAGCCGACTCATGGCGCAACAATCGCCCGTTTCGACAAATGCAGCGACGCAGTGGATCAAGCAATACGGCAACGCCATGCTCGATGCGCCTGAAGGCGGAATCATTGCACTCGGTGTGGGCAAGAAAAGCACGGGGCCGCTGGACGACACGTCGGCGTTTTGTTTGACGGCATTTGTTGAACGAAAGTTAACCAGTCAACAACTCAAATCACGTGCATTGACCAGCTTTGCTCGCTGCGTATCAAGCCTTTCTGCACAAACCGCCGCTGCGCGTGACTTCGAGCTCGATGTGGTTGAAACCGGTTCGATGTTCTCGGCAAAGCCACGGCTTAGCGTGGATCGATCTCAACGCGGACCCTATGGCGGCGCGCGACCCAGTGTGGATCTGCAGAAACGCTTTACAAAGCTGCGCAGCGGCATCGGCATCACGAATCCGGTTGGCGCCTATCCCGACTCTCTGTCGGTAGGCACGCTCGGCTTCTTCGTCAGCGATGCTGAAGACCAAAAATATCTTGTCTCCAATAACCATGTCATCGCTAACGAAAACAGGGCACGCGTTGGCAATGCCATCGTGCAACCCGGCACGTTGGACTTGACCGAAACAGAACTCGGACTTCTCAGCAATCTCGACAAATTGCGTAAAGAACTGCAAATAGCAAAACTATCAGCTTGGATCGACATCGAATATCCAGACGACGACGGTGTCCCACTGAACCAAGTCGATTGCGCAGTTGCAGAACTAGTACCCAGCGATAGAGACGAAAGTGAATCGGCGCGAGTGGGTCTGGGCGGGGAATCTCGCGGCCTCGGCCCAAACTTCCGAATCGATGCAACCACTGGACGGCTAACGGGCTCACCTCGCGTATACAAAGCCGGCCGCACGACCGGATGGACCGAGGGCGATGTCGTTGCCATAAACGTACTCAGCGACGTCGGCTACAGCGCAGGCGTGGCGCGATTCAGCAATCAAATTGCAATCAAGCCGACTGTTGACAACAGCGGTCCCTTCAGCAATGCCGGAGACAGCGGCAGCGGCATCTACAATACAAAGCATCAGCTGGTCGGGCTCTTATTCGCCGGCAGCGAAACGCGGACGCTCGCCAATCCGGCTCGCCTAGTCGTCAGAAAGCTACAGAATGCGCTTGGCAGAGGACGCTTGACGGTGCAGCGAGGATAGAATGCAAGCATGACACGCAAGCCCAAACGCTGCTCCAGAACCGGCGCAATCAAGCAGGCCAGTTATGGCGACATTGCAGCGGCCTTGAGTAACCACGTCGATCAAATTCTGGAACAGATTGATGCCCCGGATGTGAGCCTTTGCATGCCGACCGATGGTGGGCGTCCTCGCGTTATCGTGTCTGTGCCATCCGGCCAGGGCTCCCAGATACCTGATAACCTTATCGTTATGATGGGTCGACGCCGCATCGCACTCCCTTGTGAAGTGCATGAAGACCTGGAGACAGTGCTGGCTCAGTCCGATTCCACCGATTGAAGCTGCGGCAGACCGCGACATTTCGTGGGCCCACGATATTTCGCGTGTGAGAAGGACCCATCCCGGCTTTTCTCGCGCATCTCCATTTCGATGACAATCTACCAACCCACTGTTTTAAAAGGTATTCTTTATGGATTCGGAATGCCGTGAAGCCAGATACTTAAACTGGCATGTATCCTGCATT
>JAHEEO010000165.1 GCA_024640665.1 Rhodospirillales bacterium
CATCACCGCCGGGGCCATTCCGAATACAGCCCAAATTGCCTTGATCAGCTGATCGCACACCCCGGGACCACTGCACGGAATGCCGATGCCGTTAATGCGCCCAAAATGCAGGAAAGCCAGCCAATAAAGAACGTCGTCGACAAAGCGTTCCCCTGCATTCGCGGCGGTCATTGGTTCTAACCGGTCCGCAACTGCGTGAAACTCCTCGGGAAAGCAAAGATAGATACCACTGAGAGCAAAAATCAGCACGAAGCCGAAACTCCAAAACCCGGTTGTGCTGTGCACGTCCCAGTTGAAGCGCTTCCATCCAACGCCCCGCCGCAATGTCAGACTGCGACGCCACCTTTTGATGCCGGGCCACCAGATTATAAGGCCCGTAAGCGCAACAAGCGCCACTGCGACCGCGCCAAAGCCGTTCACTTTCCGTCCCGTTGGTCCGGCAAGCAGATTGTCGTGCAGGTCGATCAGTGTCGAAACCAACCAGATGCCGGTCGCCGCCGAACTCCCTACATCCACGCCGGTACGTGGGTCGAAGAGCCGCTTCTTCGTTGCCTCGTCGCGATTCAGCCAGATATCCACTGCCTGATCCGGATCAGATGCGCGGTACATTTGCGCGATATGAAACCCGGGATACGAACGCATGGCGGCTGCGGCTAATTGCTCGTCCGTTAATCTCGGCTCCGTGCTCGCAGAGATGATGGGTTCGGGCGTGGCTGCTACATACAATTCATTGCGATACACCAGCACGCTGCCGGTCACGCTAATAAAAAAGATGTAGAGCCCGAGGCCGATGCCGCTCCACAAATGCACCTGAAAAACCGCCCTGCGTAACCAGACCTTTTGCGGCTGCCGAACCCAGCGCTGCCAGACGGTTTTGACAGGTGCGCGACTTGCTCTGCCTTGCGGCATCAAGAACTAGTCGAGGCCTTTGGAGTCAGTCTCCCAGTTCGGGTTTGTGCACAGTGCACAGTTTGCGCCTACGAACATTTTGCCAGCCTCGTCATCCGACTTGAAATGCAAGCGCAGCCAGTTCGATGCAACATTGGCGAATTCGCCGCCGCCGGGATGGTCAACTGTCGCGGTGTGACCCGCATTGTGCCGGGCGCCATAGAACACCGGCACGTGATTGATCATTTCGAAATTTGCATGCGAGGCCGACATCATGAAATCTCGCTCGTGCCCGTTGATCAGCAGCACGGGCCCGTGCAATTGCGCCAAAGAGTCTGCAGTTGGAAATGCAGAGGCCGGCGCGTCGGGGTTGGCAGGTTGAACACCGGAGTTGAACACGCCAATTGTGTCGACTCTGGGATCGAGGCCTAAGCTCACGGACAAGAAGCCGCCGCAGGACTGGCCCATGACCGCAACTTGATCCGTCGCGATCTTGCCTCGCAATTGCGATCCGGCACGCCTGTTTTCGGCCTCGGCCCAATCGACCGCAGCACGCAAATCGTCGGCAGTCGCCTGGCGCCGAGCCTCACCTTCAACAGCTGCTGTGGCCAGCACCAAAAAGCCGTGGGACGCGATCGTCGACAAGAAGCCACCGTAACGCGCACTATTAATTGCACAACCGCCATTGCCCCAAACCATGACAGGCAGCGTGTCGGTATTAGGGAATGCACTCAGATCCGCGGGCCGGTAAACGACGTGCCCGGCAGACTGAAACGCGGGCTCGGATATGACTGCATAACGACCGGGCACAGCCAGCGGCGCGCCTTCCAAAGGCAGCACCGTATTGATCATCTCCATGGTAATTCCCGGCGGCTGCGCGCTCGCGACACCGCTCAGCGCGAACAGCGCGGCACTGCCGCACAAGGCTAAAGTTCTAAGCATAATTCGACCCTCATAGGAATTTTTCTTTGCAGCATAATCGCTCACGTGCATCGCACGCTGCAAGTGTGAACGAAGCGGAAAACCGAAGCTTGATCTCCGAGGCTTAGATAACTGTCAGTATGTCGTAGCCAGTCGCCAGGCTTATAAGCGGGTTCCGACCCGCCGTCGGACGATATTCCTGAGAAACGAAACCGTCATAGCCCATGGCGGCGATCTCCCGGGCAATGTATCGATAATTCATCTCGCTCGTGTCATCGATTTCAGCACGGCTTGGGACACCCGCGACATGGACATGACAAATCAGATCCAGGTTGTCGCGCATGGTGCGCACGACATCGCCGTTGGCGATCTGCACATGATAGAAATCGTATACAACCTTGATATTGGGTGATCCGGTCCGGCGACAGACATCGAAGCCCCACTCGATATCGTCGAACACCTGGTCGGTGCGGTTATCCGCCGCCACTTTCGAGTTGGTAATCTCCATGCACACGTTGACGCCTTTTTCCTCTGCGTACGGCGCGACGCGGGAAAGTACTTCGACCGCATGATCAGCGCCTTCCTCGCGCGACATGCCGCGGCGCTCACCAGGCAAGGCGATCAGATTGGGGCAACCGACTTCGGCACACATAGCGATGCCTGCATGGGTGGCTTCCTCGATTTGATTGTGCAACTCACGTCTGATCAGTCCGTCTTCGAAAGTGGTGCCGGTGCCGACCATGAGCGCCGGCGTCAGTCCGTAGTCTTTAAGCACCGGGATCTGTTGCGGCTGCGGCAGATCCATGCCGGCAAATCCGAGGGCTGCCAGCACCTCGCAACGCTCCTCGATGCTGAGATCCAGATCGCCCCATACCTGCGGCATGACACTTTGCTTGAGCTTGCCCTGTCGAATTCCTGGCTTCAGCGCCTGGGCCATGCGCACCTGGGCAACGAGCATCGGTGACGCTGCCAAAGCGGCGAGCAGTTTCCTGCGCTTGAGTTTCGTATTTTCGGTGCTGAGCTGCATAACCAGTGTCCTCCAAGTGCCCTAGTGTGCCAGTATCCGCCACTGGCCATCTGGATTGCCAGCCCGGATTACCCGCGTTGAGAAAAGGCGAACCGTTTGAGGTTATTGTCGCGGCGCCGGCGTGGCGGACACGCCAATCGGCATAACCTTGACTATACAAGGACTTATTGTATGAATCGAATGTTAATTCTGGGTCTTTGCGTACCGCTGTCCGCGCTCGCACTCACGGCCTGTGAACCTCAGGCCCCGCAAATCGCCGCACCCGAAACCAGCGGACCGATCGAACACGCCCTGGTGCCACTACCCGGTAAGGAAGGCGCCGTGCCGACACTGACAAGCGCCACCCGCGTCCGGTTCGAAACCACCGGCGGCGATGTCACAATTGAAGTCTATCCCGAGGCAGCACCGAATGCCGCACAGCGCTTTATCGAGCTGGTGCAGTCCGGGTTCTTCGATGGCACGCCCATCTCGCGGGTTGTGCCCGGTTTCGTCGCCCAGTTTGGCGTCAACTGGCGCGAGACGCACAGGGACTGGCAGAACAATAATTTCGACGACGACCCAACGCTATTCGCGCTCGAGCGTGGCACCCTCGCTTTCGCCAAGGCCGGACCCAACACGAACTCGACGCAAGTGTTCATTAACTATGCGGAGAACAACAGGCTCGCAGACCCGCAATACAACTTCACAGTGTTTGGCAGGGTCGTAACCGGCATGGAGATTGTGGATCAGTTCGTGCAGGTCGGCGATCCCAGCGGAGGACTAAACCAGTCCCGACTCTGGGCGGACGGTGATGCCTATCTAGAATCCCTCGACATCAAGCCAACGATGATCGAGCGCGCCGCCATGCTCTGAAAGAACCGCTGCAGAAGCGAATCCGCGAATAGTCCCACACAGGACAGGTTTGCGGGCCCGACACCACCGTGCCCGGCGCCCCGGCGCGAGTGTCGCTAGGCCGACTTAATCTAAACGGCAAATCCAAACGCTCAACCGTCCCGCAGATGCTTCGGCCATATCCCGTAGCGGCCTGCGGAAAGAATGCCATTGGGATCGATCGCATCCTTGAGCGTCTCGTGCAGCCGCAGCAAGGCATGGTCGTTAAACGAATACGCGGCGGCGCAGTCGTCCATGAAAGCCGTGTGCGTGCGGTACTCGCCCCAACCGTGCTCGGCTGCGACTTCGACAAGCCGCTTGAACACGCGGCGCACATTCTGGTTCGCCTCGGCCTCCGGCATCACATAGAACATACACAGTATGACCAGCGTGCGGGGATGATAAGACTGCGGAAATACCAGTAACGCTGCGTCGCCTTCAAATTCCTGAAGAACACGCTGAAACACGCGTTGCGATTCAATAACCGCTTCACCGGTCATTGGAATGACCGGCGAGAAACCGAGGTGCCCCCGAGTCGCCGGTGCGAAATTTGAACGCGCACCGATCGAGAATGTCGCAAGTGTCGGGTAGCCCAAGTCCTGCGGGTCACGCGCGCTCGACTTCTCTTCGCTGGAAATCGGGAAACGGTAGAAATCGCCTTCGCGAAAGCGCACGTTCGGAATCGAAGACAAGCGCCTTTGGGTATAGTCCCATTGCGCGCGGACGACCTCTTCGGGCCCGTAGAACTTGAAGATATTCGTATAGAAAGGCACGTCGGCCTCACGTGCGAAGGCATTTAGTTTTGCGATGTCGGTGGGGTCATCGCTGGCCAGCGCGGCGCGCAGCTCCGGATTTCGCGCGACTGCGAATCGCAGCGGCGATTGTAGATTTGTGCCGGCGTTCTGCAAGCCCGTATTCATCACGTAATTCATGTGATCGATGAGCGGGATGATGTCGTCGTGACCAAACACCTCGACGGTGCCGTCGATGTACGCCTCAGGCTCCGGCATCAGCCAGATACCCATCTTTGTCACGACACCGAAGTTCGATTGCGAAAACATCCCGTCAATGTGAGGCCCGAAACCGTACTTGAAATGCTGCCAGGTTTTAGCGCCTGGGAGCGCGCCCATGCCCGTGCGCACGAGTTCGCCGCCGCCGGTCACCACCTCCATTCCGCAGTGCGCGTCGAAATGATCGCGGTATGGATTCATCGTGTAGCCGACTCCGTGATCGAGCGCGTTGCCAATGACGCTGCCCCAACCTGGATCGGGGCAGTCGATCCATAACTTAAGCCCCCGCTCCTGAATGTAGCGATACAGGTCGAAATAACTCACGCCGGGCTCAACGAGCGCATAGGCGTTGCGTTCGTCGACTTCCAGAATTCGGTTCATGCGCTTCAAGTCGAGCACGACACTGCCCGACAGCACTGGTGCCGACCCCCCGTAGCCGAGGTTGCGTCCCGTAGAAATTGGATAAAGAGGTATACGTAACTCATTGGAAATTTTAACAATTTCCTGCACCTGCTCCGTCGAATCTGGCGCGACGGCTGCTGACGCAACTTTCTCTTCGGGCTCGTCCCAAAGCGGCGAATAGGCGTCGCGATACAGGGCAACGTCGGCATCGCTGCTGAAGACCCACTCGGACCCAACGACCGCTGCAAACCGGTCCAGCGCTCGCCGGAAGTTTCGTTCACTGACACCGGGTGGTAAAGCCATTGTGTTCTCCTCGTCTGGTATGCAGATGATACCTGTAGTTCGCCCGGCAATCGGGCCGGCCGCGGCCCACGCCGCGCTCGTCAGCTATCAGCAGCGCAGCACCATCTAGCGCCAGTCGTCGATCACGACCGTGGTCAGCTTCGGGCCGCCGCCGATCATTTTCCACATCGCGCCAGTTTCACCACCGACGGTAATGATATGAATGTCTGCCGGTCTGAACATTCGAATCATCTCGTCGGGATCTGCACTGAGCATCGACGCATATGGCTCGATACCGGCAACTGCTTTAGGCCGCATGAGCGTCTGAATCCATTGGTTATCCCAGTATTCGCGAGCCGGAATTCGTGCGTGCTCTACGCACCACTGAAGCAGTTTGGCTTTGGTGTCGAAACCCAGATCGACAAATGCGCGCGCGACGATCGGGTCGACCACCAGCACAGGACCTGTGTACGGATCGCATGCCTGCAACGAGCGCGTGAATTTTTCCTGCCACGTTGCGCGCGGACCACCGCCAAAAATCTCGTACCAGCCACCTAATAAAAGGCTGACGGCGCTTTGTTCTGCATCGAAACCATGCTGCACATGGAGTGGCTCCCAAGGACTCGCTGCCTCGTTTTCCACGAGCAACGCGTTGTAACTGAGAAAATTACCCTGGGAGCCCATATAGGACTCGTGCGGTACCGAGCCACCTTGCAGGTTCTGCGACAGGAGGCCATAAGCACGCCCGATCGTTGCGTTGGCATGGTTGTAAGGTCCCATAGCGCCGACGCCATAATTCATCTCGATCTCGTCGCGTATCGGGCCATTGACAATTGCAACGGTAGACTGCGAAGTGGTCGAACTTGATCGGCCGGTCGTACCACTGGCCGCCATTGCGAGCACAACCGGGAAATACGCAGGTTTACAACCAGCCATCACTGCGTTGACCGCCACCTTCTCGACATCGAATTCCCAGAACTCGCGATACACCGTTGGACGCAAGCGCCCGACAATTTCGTCAGCAGCATGACTCGTGCCTGCCAGCATCTCTGCGACCCGATCCTCCGTCGGTAAGACGATCGGCTGATAGTCCGTCCACCGCTCAGCGTTAAAATACTGATGCAAATCAGCCGCCGTAGCCGGCTCCAGCAACCGAGGAGTGGTTCTCTCGAATGACAGGCCGCTCATATCTTTGTCGTCGAGCGGTTGCGTTAATCCTTCGACAAGTACCTGCGCAAACGGCGCTCGATTGATCGGGTCCTGGCCCTCGATGTACGCGCGGAGTTCACCGGAACTGCGACCGACGACCGGTTGAGGCACGAATGCCTGCCGCGCGGTCGGCATGCCGTTAGCGCGGGCAACGGATTCGGCAAGTCGGGCAAAGACATGCGAGTGGACGGCAACCGTCGGAACGCCCGCTTGTTCCAATGCCAGCGAGAGCCCGACGACCGTCGGGCTACAGGTACTTCAGAGCCCAACGCCGAGAACGGCGGCGTGACCCTTCGCCTGAATCTCTTCACGCATGTCGGCA
>JAHEEO010000166.1 GCA_024640665.1 Rhodospirillales bacterium
CACCAAGTCGCCATCCTCAATATCCAGATAATACCGCAGGATCTGGCAGCCAAGCAGGATGTTGAAGTCGATATCGAACAGCATGTTCATATCTGAAAAACCCACTTCTTTGACCCAGAACGGCATGATCTGCATCAGCCCCAGTGCAGATGCAGATGAAATTGCGAATCGGTCGAAGTTGCTTTCGACATCGATAACCGCCAATACCAGTTCGGGGTCCAGGCTGACTTCGTTTGCGCGGTGATGCACAGTGCGGAGAATTCGCAATCGCTCGTTGACATCAGGGACTTGGCGGGCCAGTCGCGCCGACATGTCCGTTAACCACACTTCTGCATCGAAACGGTCCTCGAAGCTTTCTGCCGTAGAGACAGCCTCAATCAGCAAGGCCCGCAAAGCCGGGTCGAGCGTTTCTGCAGGTTGCGCACTGGTTGCGCTGGCAAAGCCGAGCACGGCTGCACATGCGCCGAGCCACGCTCCGTATCTTAGTCTTGCGCGCGCAGCCATTGCGCAAAATCCGCTCGGGCGACAAGTTGAGATTCGCTCGCCGTGCGAGATTTGTACTCTATTTGCTGGTTACTCAGCGTTTTCTCCGACACGACGATACGATGTGGGAGGCCTAATAAGTCAGCATCAGCGAACTTGAAGCCCGGCCGCTGTGGCCTGTCATCGACGAGCACGTCGTAGCCGGCGGCACGGAGCTCCGCATAAAGCGAGTGGGTCTGTTCTGCGACGAGTGTGGATTTTTCCATATTGATCGGAATCACGACGATATCAAACGGCGCGAGCGCCGCAGGCCAAATAATTCCCCGGTCATCATGATTCTGCTCGATCGCCGCTGCGATGACGCGAGTCACACCAATGCCATAACATCCCATTTGCATGGTTTGTGTCTTGCCGTCGGCATCCAGAACCGTGGCACCCATCGACTCGCTGTACTTGGTACCGAGTTGGAATACTTGGCCTACCTCGATGCCGCGCGCGATCTGGAGCGTGCCGGTGCCATTCGGGCTGGGATCGCCGTCGATCGCATTGCGCAGGTCGGCGGCTTCCGGCAGCGGCAGATCGCGGCCCCAGTTGACGCCGCGGAAATGCTTGTCCTTTTGATTCGCGCCGCAGACGAAATCGGTGAGCACGGTGGCTGAGTGATCGACATAGAGTGGAATATCCAGCCCAATCGGGCCAACAAACCCGGGAATGCTGCCGGTTGCAGCATGCACGGCATCGGCCGGCAGCATCGTGAGTGGCAGATCGACCGCGGGTAGTCGGGCCGCCTTTACCGCATTGAGTTCGTGATCGCCCCGCAGCAGCAAACCAACAGCCGGCGTGTCGCTGCCTTTTACCAGCAGGAGTTTGAGACATTGCTTTGCCGAGCAATCGAGAAACTGCGCAAGGTCGTCAATGCTGCCAGCTTTCGGTGTATCGACGAGCGTGAGTGATTCGGAGGGGGCTGGAGCTTCGTCAGCGAGGGGCGGTAGATTGACGACTTCTACATTGGCCGCAAAGCCATCTGCATCGCAATAGGCAATAGCATCTTCGCCGGATGTCGCTAAGACTTGAAACTCTTCTGAAATGCTGCCGCCGATTGCGCCGCTGTCTGCTTTTACAATCCGAAACTCGAGCTGCATGCGAGTGAAAATGGTCTCGTAAGTGCTCCGCATCGTCTGGTAGCCGGCTTCGAGTGATTCGGTATCCGTATGAAACGAATAGGCATCTTTCATGATGAACTCCCGGGAGCGCATGACACCAAAACGCGGCCGGATCTCATCGCGGAATTTCGTCTGAATTTGATAGTAATTGACCGGCAGTTGGCGATAGCTTTTTAGCTCGTTGCGGGCGATGTCGGTGATGACTTCCTCGTGTGTCGGCCCAAGGCAGAACTCTCGTTCGTGGCGGTCCTTAAACCTCAGCAGCTCAGGGCCGTAGGCGTCCCAGCGAGCTGATTCCCGCCACAATTCTGCTGGTTGAACCGCAGGCATGCGCAGTTCCAGAGCACCCGAACGATTCATCTCATCGCGAATAATCCGTTCGACTTTGTGAATCACCCGCATGCCCAAGGGCAGCCAACTGTATAAACCGGACGCCAGTCGGCGAATAAGACCCGCGCGGAGCATCAACTGGTGCGAGATGACCTCGGCGTCGGCCGGGCTGTCTTTGTAGGTACTAAGGGGGAATTTGCTGAGGTACATGCTGGATACTGCGACGTCTGGGGGAGCGTGGACGCGATTGTACCGGCCGGATGTGCTGTGGAGCCAGCGATAGGCATTGCGTCCCGTAGCCGTTTGTCGCAGCATTCTGTCGAGGAGCGCGACTGATGGAATCTCAACACCAAGACTCAGAAAGCCCGAAGCGGCGCAAAGGCATTTACCTTTTGCCCAATTTGCTGACGACGGGCGGCTTGTTTGCAGGGTTCTTTTCGATTGTGGCTGCCATTGACGGCAATTTCCCGGCAGCCGGGTGGGCCACGATCGTTGCAATTCTGCTGGATGGGCTCGACGGTCGAGTTGCGCGAATGACCAGCACTGAGAGCGACTTCGGCAAGGAATTCGACAGTCTTGCCGATATGGTTTCATTTGGGGTTGCGCCGGCCATCATCACTTACCAGTGGGGCGTAGAACGGTTGGCTGAATATGGTGCGGTGTGGGGCCGGGCCGGATGGCTGGCAACGTTTCTCTATGCTGTCGCGGCCGCATTTCGGCTGGCGCGCTTCAATACCAGCACGAAAACGATCGAGCGGCGCTACTTTCAAGGTATTCCGAGTCCACCGGCCGCTGCCGCTGTCGTCTCGATGGTCTGGCTTGCAACCATTTACGAAGTCAATGAACTCATTGGCCTTGTCGGGGGAATTGGCGTCACCGCCATTGTCGGCGTCCTGATGGTATCGCGATTTCGTTACCTCAGCTTCAAGGATGTCGGTCCGAGCCGAAGAGTGCATTTCGCAAATTTATTGCTGATACCGTTGGCCATCATTGCGATCGCGCTTGAACCGCCGTTGATGATCTTCGTGATCGCGATTATTTATGCAGCTTCCGGGCCGATTGTGTGGTTGCTTCGACGTCGACGCGGAGCGCCAGAGGGCCGGTCGTGAGTGTCATCCGGCATGGATAGTTTGCGCAATGCGTATCTCGCCGAGATGGGCATCGCTGCGCTTGTGGCGCGCGACCGGCCTGGTGGCGCAGTGCTTGATGGTTCTCGCAGTTCGCCAGTCGCTCTACAAGATGGCGCTGCTGCGCCGCACGGGCGCATGGATTCTCGAGATGTGGAATCGCAGGGCGTGGAATCGCTGGATTGGGCTGCGCTGCGTGCCGCGGTGGCGACTTGCCAGCGCTGCGAGCTTCACAAAACACGTCGCCAGACGGTTTTCGGTACCGGTCGCCAAACAGCTGATTTGCTGGTCATTGGCGAAGCGCCGGGCGCTGACGAGGACCAGCAGGGCGAACCATTCGTCGGCCGAGCGGGACAGCTCCTGAATGCCATGTTGCGCGCAATGGGTCTCCAGCGCGAGCACGTCTATATCACCAATATTCTCAAATGTCGGCCACCCAATAACCGTGATCCCAGGCGGGACGAAGCGACGGCTTGTTCGCCGTTTCTCGATCGACAAATTCGCCTTTTGCAGCCACGCGCTGTGCTTGCATTGGGCCGCATATCCGCGCAATGGCTACTGGGCTCGGAATTGCCCGTGGGCAAATTGCGTGGTCAAATAAGGGCCTTTGGTGCACAGGACACGCCGCTGGTTGTCAGCTATCATCCTGCGTATCTGCTCAGAAGTCCTGCTGCGAAAGCCAAAGCGTGGCAGGATTTATTGTTGGTTAAAACCTTGATAGACGAACCGCAATGAGTGCCGCTTTAGAGCCACGAACCCAGATTCGGGCGATGGTCCCTGCTGATCTGAAGGCAGTAAGCCGCGTCGAGAGCGATGCCTACAAGTACCCGTGGAGTGTCGGCATCTTTCGCGATTGTTTGCTCGCTGGCTATTTCAGCGTCGTACTCGACATAGCCGGTGCCGTGACAGGCTATGCCATTATGTCAACAGCATCGGCTGAGGCGCATGTGCTGAATATCTGTGTGCATCCTGCGGCGCGACGTTATGGTTATGGCCGGAAGCTTCTTAATTCACTGCTGCTGAAAGCGCACAACCTCGAAGTAGAGCAAATTTTTCTGGAAGTTCGACCATCCAATAAGCCGGCGTTATCGCTGTATCGATCTGCCGGGTTTGTGGAAATCGGCGTGCGGCCAGCTTATTACCAAGCTGAACTGGGACGGGAAGACGCTATCATCCTGTCAGCCAAGCTCCGTCAGCTCATTTAGCAATTCCATTCAGAGATTCTTATGTCGGACTTCAGTTCGCGACGCACGTTCGCCATTATTTCTCATCCGGATGCAGGCAAGACCACGCTTACGGAGAAATTCCTGTTGTTCGGTGGCGCGATTCAGTTGGCTGGAACGGTCAAAGGCCGCAAGGCTTCCAGACATGCCACATCAGATTGGATGCAATTAGAGCAGGAACGCGGCATTTCCGTTACCTCATCGGTTATGCAGTTTCCTTACAACGATCGTACAGTGAATCTTCTCGACACGCCGGGTCACGAGGACTTTTCCGAAGATACTTATCGCACGCTGACAGCCGTGGACAGCGCATTGATGGTGATCGATGCAGCCAAAGGCGTCGAAGCCCGTACGATTAAACTCATGGCCGTGTGTCGATTGCGTACCACGCCGATCATCAGTTTCATCAATAAGCTTGATAGAGACGGCCGCGACCCGATGGAGTTGCTCGACGACGTTGAGACGGTTCTCGATATTCAATGCTCGCCTGTGACGTGGCCGCTTGGCATGGGGCGGGAGTTTCGCGGCATATATCATCTATTGGATGATCGCTTGTTTGTCTATCAAGGACGCGATGGGAGCCGGCTTCCACAAACTCAAATCCTGGACGGGCTTCACTCCGCTGAGGTCGGTGCAAAACTTGGCGACGAGGCTGAGGCTTTTCGCGACGAAGTCGAGCTCATTCGCGGCGCGACACCCGAGTTTGATCTTCAAGCGTATTTGGCGGGCACGCAGACGCCGGTGTTCTTCGGCGCCGCAATACACAACTATGGTGTCAAAGAACTGCTTGACGCCTTCGTCGAATTTGCGCCCGCGCCGCAGCCACGCTCGACGACGACGCGCACCGTACATCCGGAAGAAGACAAACTCACAGGCTTTGTATTCAAGATTCAGGCGAATATGGATCCAGCGCATCGCGACCGCATCGCATTCATGCGAATTTGTTCGGGCAAGTACAGCCCCGGTATGCGTTTGTACAGTCCGCGGTTAAAAAAGGAGCTCCGTATTGCCGACGCGATAACGTTTATGGCTTCGGATCGCCAGCATGTGGAAGAGGCGTATGCAGGGGACATCATCGGCCTGCATAACCACGGGACTATCAATATTGGCGACAGCTTTTCCCAAGGCGAAGAACTGCAGTTCGACGGAATCCCCAGCTTTGCGCCAGAGATGTTTCGTCGGGCGGTTCTAAAGGACCCGCTCAAACTGAAGGCTTTGCAAAAAGGCCTTGCGCAGCTCTGTGAAGAAGGGGCGACGCAGTTGTTCCGTCCCTTGATCAATAACGATCAAATTCTTGGCGCCGTCGGGCCACTGCAATTCGATGTTGCGGCGTTTCGCCTGCGCGATGAATATGGCGTCGAATGCATTTTTGAGGCGGTTAATGTTGCGACAGCGCGTTGGGTCAGCTGCGAAGACCCAAAGAAGCTGGAGGAATTCCGGCGGCGCCTGACGAGCGGGCTCGCAATCGATCATTCAGGCGAGCTTGTGTATCTTGCATCGAGCATGGTCAATTTGAATTTGACCGAAGAACGCTGGCCGGATGTGCGCTTTACTGCGACCCGAGAACTTCGATCAACCGCCTAAGGGCTGGCCGGTGTTTTTGAGCTCGGCTTGAATTGCGCGACCAGCGCACGCAGCTGTTCGAGTTTTATGCCGTTAGCATCCGGCTCATATCGCGCGCCAAGATACGCCGTTACAATCGCCCCGATTTGCCGGGCATTGGCGGGTAGCGCTTTGGCTAATCGTTCGCCGTAAACAGCGGGGCCTTCAAATGGGTCTTTGGATGGTATGCCGCGCTTTGTGGCGCGCTGGACGAATTTTCGGAATTGCGTCTGGGCGGCATCGACGTGCGTGTCCCTTCGCGAAAAGTAGGCAAAGGCGACAGCGAATGCGACCAGCATGCCGATCGTTGCGAAGATTGCAACGGACAAAATTTCGGCCCAACGTAAGCGGTCGAACCCAAGTTTTTCCAGCAGTGTTCGCTGCAAGGCGGGACCGTATCCCGCTACCCATCGGTTCCAATATGTATTCACGGCATCCCAGGCCAATACGGCCTGACGTGCCCAGCCTAATCTTCCAAGCGCCGAGCGAACATTCGCATTCCCTCGCGTCGCGGTATCAGACAAACCAAGTGAAATTCGTTCGGGCGCAACGGCCGAGATTGGATCGACGCGGATCCAACCGCTGTCTTCGAGCCAGACTTCCGTCCACGCGTGCGCATTCGATTCTCGAACGATGTAGTACTCACCGAAAGGGTTTGGTTCGCCCCCTTGGTATCCGGTGACAACGCGCGCCGGAATTCCAGCAAACCGCATCATTACTGCGAATGCAGATGCGTAGTGTTCGCAAAAGCCTTCTTTCGTTTCAAAAATGAAATCGTCGACAGAATTCTGGCCCAAAGCGGGTGGCGTCAGCGTGTAGAAATAGCCATCGGCAGTAAAAACATTGAGCGCTCGTTGAATAACAGTTTTTGGCGACGGATCGTCAGCTCGCAGTTCGTTCATCAACGTGCGCGTTCGAGGGTTATAACCTTCTGGCAGACGCAGATAGTAAGCGCGCTGCGCACTA
>JAHEEO010000167.1 GCA_024640665.1 Rhodospirillales bacterium
GCTATCTAGTTGCTGCGGTGATGCTGCAAGAACTTTCGATTTCTCGAGTCAACTTGCTCACCAACAATCCTCAAAAAATTGATGCCCTGAATGAATATGGCATCGAAGTAGTCGGTCGTGTGCCACTCATCGCCACGACCAATGCGCATAATGAGCGTTACATCCGGGCCAAGCGGGAACGCGCCGGTCACCTTGCCGAAGAATCGAACGGCTGAGCCTTGCAGGCTTTGAGCTCATCACAGAGCAGTAATAATCGCTCCACTAAGTAATTGAGATACTGGCCGCCGCGTACTGCATCCGCTCGCGCCGCATTACCCACGACGCCATGCAGATTCAGATCCTCGGCCAACCAGCCGATTCCAATGGGCTTCTCGATGCCAAGCACTTGCGAGTGCGCATCAATCACGCTGGACGTCGTCGAAAAATCCTGCAGAAACGCGTGCCGTACGAGCTGCGGTGCAATATGCAGCATCAAAGACGTCTCGACTTCTCCACCGTGAATGCCCTGCGAGATCTCATCCGTATCGAATAGGTCATCGGGCACACCAAATCTAAAATAGTTTGCGCGAGCGACCAGCATTTCGCACTCCGCACGGAGCTTTACCGCAACGAGATCGACAATAGCTGTTTGCCCACCGTGGCTGTTCAGAAGTACGAGTTTCTTTATGCCAGCGCGGCAGACATCACGGCCTATGCCAGTCCAAACGTCGATCAGCGTGCCGGCCTGTACCGACAGCGTGCCCGGAAAATTCTCGTGTTCGAGGCTGCAGCCGACATTGATTGCCGGCAGCACAAGAATCGATCGCTCGTCGCCCGCCTCAGACAGTAATGCCTCGACGATGCCCTGATTAATCACAGCATCGGTAGATAGCGGCAGATGCGGCCCATGCTGCTCGGTGGCTGCCACTGGCAAAACTGCGATGCAATCGGTCGTGTCGGAACCGACGAAATCGGCAGTCGTAAGATCTTGCCAGTACCCGCTTCGCATCAGACTTTCTTATCCGCTCAGGTATCGCCGGCCTTGGAATCCCAGTCAGTCTTGCCCTCATCTTGCCCAGCAACTGAATAGAGCACTTGCGCATTGCGCGTCTGCTGAAATTCATCCAGCGTCTCGCCGCGCATCGCGGCATAGACGTGCAGATTGGTTGACCCAATGACGGCTGCAAATTTCTCGAGCAGAAAGAAGATGACCCCATAGCGAATCAGCGCCTGCCAGTCTCTGCGGCGAATCATGTCGCGCTCGATATCAGTCAAACCAGCCTCTTCAAACATGCTCTCTGGATCAGTCAAGAACCGTTTACGATATTCGGGCTTTATGAGCTCGTGCAGGAACGAATTGATACGATAAGACTTAACGCTCCGCTCCAGCGTAAACGGATAACTGCCTTCAAGCTTTTCGACACCGGCGAGTTCTTTGGCCGCGTTGGCCCGATAGGCGGCACGTTCCGCAGGCGTACTCGTTTCTGCCGTATCCTCATAGACAACCACGGAAATCGGCGTCATCGACGGCAAATAATAAGTCTGGTGCAACTTCTTCACCTGCGGCGATAAAGCACCCCGCATGATCAACCACATGATCACTTCAGCGCCTTCCACGCCGCCACGCTCTGCATATTCTGCAATCGTCAGTTCAGTGAGCGCCTCCGGGTCGCGCTCGAGTAAGTCCAGAAACTCCATATCCCAGGGCGTATTGTTGAACCCGGCACGTTCACCATGCACTTGGTGGGACAATCCGCCTGTGCCGACGATGGCAACTTTGAGGTCGGCATCGAAACTCTGAATCGCCCGCCGCAACGCCTGGCCCAGTTTGAAACAGCGCCGCGCCGTGGGTATCGGAAACTCAAGCACCCCGACCTGCAACGGCACGATGGCCCCTGGCCAGACATTCTCATGCGGCCACAACAACGACAGTGGCGAGAAACATCCATGGTCGAGGCCTTTGTCCTGAAAGTACGACAAATCGAACTCTTCAGAAACCAAACAGGTCGCTATATGCTGGGCTAAGGCGGGGTGACCTTTTATCGGCGGTAATGCTCTCGGTCCGCCGCCCTCATCTGCCACTGAATATTCACTGCCAATGCCCAATGCAAAGTGTGAATAGTGATCGAAGAAAAATGACGTGACGTGGTCGTTATAGATAAAGAACAGCACGTCCGGATCTTTTTCCGCCAGCCATTCACGGACGGGCTCATAACCTGCAAATATCGGTGCCCACACTGGATCCGACTGCTTATCGGTGTCCAATGCGAAGCCAATGGTTGGTGTATGAGAAGTTGCTATTCCGCCGACAATTTGCGCCACTATCTACTCCTGCTCCAAGATCTGGTCATGCTAACTCAGTCTAGACACTAGCTGACACACCCTTCCGGGAGCAAGCAATGACATTACTTCGATCTGCGTGGCGTCTATGGCACGTACTTATGGGTGAATCCGCAAGCAGCGGCGCGCCGGTTCAACGAAGCTAGCCATGCTCAACGCCGCCGGCGCCGTGCACATGACGGTGGGCTAGCTCTTCCGGCGTCGCATCGCGCACGTCAACGATTTTGACATCGAATATCAACGTGCGTCCGGCCATTGGATGATTGAAATCGACATCCACATTGAAGCGGCCTACTTTTCGTACGACCCCCTGGGCGTGACCCTGCTTGGTATTGACTGCCACCAATTTGCCCACCGCTAACTTTCCCGGGCGAATCAAGTGCTTAACCGATACACGGCGCAGTGCCTGCGGATCGTGTGACCCGAAGGCGTCCTCCGGTGGCACGGTGACGGAAAACTCGTCACCTGGCTGCTTGCCCCGCATCTCCCGCTCGAGTCCGCGCACGATGCCGCCAAACCCGTGCAAGTACGCCGCAGGCTCCTTGCCCTCGGTGGTTTCGGAATAGCCACCATCGCTGTCATTCAGCGTGTAGTCAAATGTGACAACTTTCTTGTTTTCAATCTGCATGACGAGTCATCGGCAAGGTACGGAATGAAATCATGCCGCGACTGAGCCGAATAATAAAGTTTCGTGGAATGCCGCAACGAATTATTCGCCGTGATGGTCTAGAATAGAGGGATTCTCAGCCTGCAACAAATTTTCAAAGAGGCCCACCGTGAGCAAGTTTGACGACCAACTCAATCGATTTCGCGCCGACGACGGCGCTTTTATTGCTGCACTCGATCAAAGCGGCGGCAGCACGCCCAAGGCGCTCGGCCTCTATGGCATCGAGAAAGATGCATGGTCTAACGAAGACGAGATGTACAAACTCGTGCATAAGATGCGAACACGCATTATCACCAGCCCGAGCTTCGATGGTCGCCGTATCCTGGCTGCAATTTTGTTCGAAAACACAATGGATCGTGAAATCGAAGGAAAACCAACTGCTGACTACCTTTGGGACGTAAAGAAGGTAGTTCCAATTCTGAAGGTCGACAAAGGCTTAGCGGATGAAGATCACGGTGTACAAGTCATGAAGCCGATGCCGGATTTAGACGCCCTGCTGGCCAAGGCTAAAAAGAAGAACATTTTCGGCACCAAGATGCGTTCAGTGATCAAGCAGGCTAACCCGGCAGGCGTCAAAGCCCTGGTTAAGCAACAGTTTGAAATTGGCAAACAAATAGTCGCCGCCGGTTTGGTACCCATAATCGAGCCCGAAGTGGATATTCACTGCCCGCAGAAAGCTGAGGCTGAAAAATTGCTCAAGGCTGCCTTGCTCGAAGAACTCGACGCATTAGCTGCTGATCAACTCGTTATGCTCAAGCTGACGCTACCGGAGACTGGCGGGTTTTATACAGATTGCATTAATCACCCCAACGTCGTGAAGGTGGTTGCTTTATCCGGCGGTTATTCTCGCGAAGAAGCCAATAACCGGCTAAGCAAGAATCCGCGCATGGTTGCCAGTTTCTCACGAGCGTTGGCTGAAGGCCTGAAGGCCCAGCAATCTGACTCTGAATTCAATGCCATGCTGGACACTTCTATCGAAAGCATCTATCAAGCCTCGAAGGCTTAGCGGCGCGACAGCAAAATAGGCGGCTACTGAGCTAACAACCAGCCAAGCACTGCGCCCTCGACCTCTTGGCCGAGTCCGCGGTGGGCATCTTCGCTGTTGACGAATACGGCAAGTGCGAAGTCTCGACCATCCGCCGCGTGCACGTATCCGGACAAAGCCGACACGTGGTCGACACGTCCGGTCTTCAGGTGGGTGCGCCCTCTGCCACTGCGAGAGTCGAAGCGCCCGCGTGTCGTGCCATCAAGGCCGCCGATAGACAACGATGCAACAAATTCAGCTGCGTAAGGACTATTCATGGCAGCGCCCAGCATACTGACCAATAGCTCCGCGGAAATGCGGCTATCGCGGGATAATCCTGCCCCGTTGGCAATGTTCAGTGATGTGACATCCAGCTGCCTCGACCGTAGCAACGCCATAATTGCAGCAATGCCATTCTCCCGGGTTGCTGGCGCACCGAAGGACTCCGCACCCAACGTGTAAAGCAACTGGCGTGTCATGACATTGTTGCTGTTCTTGTTGATGCTCCGCACTATTTCTGCCAGTGGTCGCGATGACCACACGATGGCCGGTTCCGCATCCTCCGGCACTTCAGCGTCACGTAACTGGCCACGAATGTGCCCGCCAACTTCTTGCCACAGAGCACTGAACAAACCAAATGCATAGGTGTCATGTTGCAGCGCAGTGCGGCTCAGCGAATAGACCCTGCAGTTGCGTGAGAAAGTGCCGCCTAACGCCACGCGAGCCGCTTCCAGGGCATCTGGCAGATTGAAGCTAATGCCACGCTGATAGCCACCGCAAGGACCGTCAACCAATGCGATACGGTTGTCGATTTCCAGATTTGACAGGGGCGGCTCTGAGACGACATTAACGCCACGACCTCGAGGATCGGGACGAAATTGAAACTGCACGGCTTTGAAGTTCATCAATAGCGCGTTCGGCACGACGTTATAGGTGCGCTCAGGTTGATTGTCGAAATCCCCGGGGAGCGCTTCGCGGACGTCAAAGTAGCTGTCGTCGAGCACCAGGTTGCCGTTTATGGTTGTAAGCCCGGTTCTGCGTAAAGCCCGCAGCAGCTTCCAAAGCTCTTCTTGCACCAAGAAAGGGTCGCCATATCCTTTGAGTGCCAGATCGCCATCAAGCGTTTCACCGTCGAATGATCCCAAGAAATAGACTTCTGTGGGCCAAATGTAGGCAGGTCCGAGCACTTCGAGCGCCGACCAGGTCGTCACAAGCTTCATCACCGAAGCTGGATTACGCGGCACGCTCGGTAAGTGGCTGAGAAGCTGGTCGCCGCTGTCGATGTCCTCGATCAGGATGCTGACGTTCTCTACCGGAATATCGAGGGCAGACAAAACGCGCTGAATTTCGTCAGGCAAGTCGCTGGCATGAACGCTACACAACGATGCTACGCATAGCAGCAGGGCCCATTTGGCATGGCCTAAGCGTCGCGGTCGCGTGCATGATCCCAACTTGCATCCCCCATTGGTGTTGTATGCATTCCTCCAGCGGCCGCGCATCACGCGACCGGCGCCGACAGCGAAATAGCCTGGCGGCCACTGCGCATTCGACAAGAAACAGTTTGCCTCGGACCCGCTGAGCAGCGCAATAAGCGGTGCAGGGCGTTGCTGGCCCGTGGCGCATGGAACACGCTAGCGCAGATTCAGAAGCTCGGAAAACTCCGGTTTCGTATCGGCGAGTATCTCCAGCGCGGCTGTGCGCCGTACCGAATCCAAGTGTGCGAACTTTTCGTTCGTGTCTGCACCGGTCAGCACAGCATTCAATCGAATGTAAATATCGCGTCGCGCTGCCGCTGGTAACGCATCGAAAGCCGCAGCATAGATGACGTAACTCAACGGATAACGGAACAGGCGTTGCGATAAGTCGAACTCGCGCAACGAGCGGCCGCTTGCATCCCATGGACCACGTGCCGCGAATGCTTCGGCAAAACCGGCCGTGCCACGAACCGCAGCGCCGAAATCGGCCTCACCGACGAACACCAGTGCGTCGATTAGCGGCTCAATGTCCACGCCCAGCTCACTCGCGGCAGTTGCAAGATCGTCGTCAGCCAGGTCGCGGGCAGCAAGCGCGCTGCGAAAATCGTAATTGACACGGACAATCGCATTTTGCACCTGTACCTGATGTTCCAAGACGAGCAATGCCACGATATCGCTGCGATTGGTGATGTATGGGGAGGTGTCAAGCAGGGCATCCAGGTTGTCATGATTGCCATTACGCAGCGCTTCAAGGTCCTGCAGCTCATATACCGAACGCACGGCGATGTTACCGAGATGAACCTGCTCGCCATGGAAGCCGCTGACATACCAGCCACCCCAACGGTTGCGCAACGGCGTTTTCTGACTGGTCAATATCCAGCCTTCGTGGGCAGCGATATTCCCTTCGCGGTCGATATAGCCAGAGCCGGTAATAAATCGCGGTACGCCGCCACCGGTCATGGAATATGAATCGTGGCAACGCAAGCAATTACCCATCTGTTGATCGAAACTCGGCTGGTTATCCTGGGCTTGGCTCAACGTATAAAAAACCGGGCCCAGGCGATCATCCAATGATGCAATTTCCAACGACTGCGTACCGGGTACCCACGCCACATACACGCTGTCGTTGAAGTAGATTGCCCGCGGCGTCGCAGCCGTGATCTGCTCAACTTGCAGGCTCGTCTTCGAGAACACGAGCATTTGAGACGCGGGATCAATATCCAGCGCTGCAAGCAGGCCATCCAGATAGCCGCGCACCGGATGATACGGCAGCGTCAGATCGACGCTGGCAAGTCGCGCGACTGCATCTTGAGGCGCTCTTGTCGAGTAAGCCATGACGGGATACTCACGGTCGTAGCGCATGCCGACCGCATCCGCATCCGCATCCGCATCCGCATCC
>JAHEEO010000168.1 GCA_024640665.1 Rhodospirillales bacterium
GGTTCCATTCTTGGGCATTGACCAGGGAGGCGGCGCTAATATTGCCGGCTCTAACGTCATAGTCGGCGGCGCTGGCGGCCAAGAAGACTTTCTAAGTGCGGCAGGCTACGCGAAGATGGGCCTGCCCCAAGCGATCATCCCGCAAAACATCGGCGTAGATAGATCTTTTGGTATCGCGATGCACCCGAACAGCGCGCTACTGCGGGGCATGCTGGACAAGACCACGCCGGCAACGCGTGCGAACACGAATGGCACGATCATTCCGGCGCGATCCGAAAACGACACTGACAATAATCCGCACAACCCGATCTATGGCATCGCACGCGCCGGCGCCAACGGCGAGTTTGCAGCAACAATCGGCACGCGCAATTCAGAATCTGGCGGTCGCTCGCAAGCGCCCGACTCGATGATAGAAGCGAGTCTGCGGCCGACGAAAGTATCCAATCGCGACGAGGCGATCGGCCTCGGTGGCGGTGGCGGCAGCGGCGGTGATGGCTTTCCAAACGACCGTGTCGCAGAGGCCTCTGCAATCATCAGCGCCTTGAAACTCGGCCAAATTACCGAGCAACAAGCAACCAAAGACCTCGTGCAATGCGGCTTCGATAAAGCTGCTGCAACATTCAATACACTGGTAACCGAACAAGACCTCGACCCGGAAGCCGACCCTAGCCTCACTTCCATTTTTTCTGCTGGCGAGCTCAACTCCGGAGACTTCCGCAAAGCGGCCGCAGCAATGAAAATCGTCGTGAACGGATACGGCGGCGCGGGGACCATTGAGTATGGCGGACGCGACTATCATCAGGATCCAAGAGACGAAACAGACCAAAAGGACTTCATCGTTGGCCAGACGATAGGTGCGGCACTCGAGTACGCAGCATTGTCGTTGAAACCCCTGATGATTTATGTTTTCAGCGACGGCGCAGTATCGGCAGATACGAGCGGCACCGAAGACGACGGCAACGGTGTCGAGAAATTTCGCTGGGAAAACGACAATTCCTCGACAGCCGCCAGCCTGATCCTCGTTTACAGCCCAATTGCACAGCCAGTCATGCGGAACGGGCTCGCGTCTCAGCAGCTTGGTTTCTTCAGTGACACTGGGAACGTCGATCGGTCTTCCTCTCCATTCGCCAACAGTGTCACATCTCTAGCGGAAATGGTTGTTCTAAACTACCTCGCATTGCACGGCGAAGAAGCGATGTTCGGCGCTGCCTTGAATAATCCAGGGATAGGCACCGGCGCAGCTGTCGAACCGTATATTGCTTTTAATTCAATAGTATAGGGACTCATGGCAGCACCGGAACGGATCTCCGAGGTCAGCATGCAAGCTGGCGCGGAATTGAGCGAGACTGGCGTCTTGCCCGAACTCTTGTCGCGTTTGGCCTGCCCGGCTTGCGTGAGTACCGAACTGACCGCGACCGCGGATCGCTTGAAATGCACGCAGTGTGATACCGAATTTCCGGTCTACAGAAATGGCAATGCCGATATTCCCTGGCTGTTCAGCGACCCGGAAAGCACGCTGCTCGAATGGAAGTCGCGTCTGAACGGCTTCCTGCATAACAACTGGGCAGAGCAAACGAAACTGCGCAAGGCAAAAAAGAGCAAGTCGCTCGGCGCACTGACTAAGAATCGATTGTCGCTGTTGCTGGAAGGTAGAATGACTCAGAGAATCCAAGTCTCTGAGCTGCTTGCGCCGCTCGATCTGGAGTGTGTCAATTTTGACAAAGGCCGCGACCCGGCAAGCTTGCTGCGGAGCCGCGTACCAAAAGCTCAAGGCCTATCGAGCTACTACAATAATATTTTTCGCGACTGGTGTTGGGACAACGGTGAAAACGAGCAGCAATTCGAGGCGCTTAAAAGCGTCGTCAGCGACATCGCGGCCGCCACTCTAGGGGCAACTCTGACACTGGGAGCCGGCTCTGGACGACTAGCCTATGATATCCATCGTACCTTCAATCCTAAATTGTCCGTCGCGATAGATATCAACCCTCTACTGATGTTCGCCGCCAGCAAAGTAATGTTTGGTGAGTCGGTACCGCTCGTTGAATTCCCAGTTGCACCACTCAACGAAGCAGCCTTTGCCATGAATCAGGAATGCTTCGCGCCAAAGCCGCTGGCAAAAGATGCAAAATTCGCGTTTCTATTTGCCGACGGTCTGAATCCCCCATGTGCGGATGCAAGCTTTGACACGGTCATTACACCCTGGCTAATAGATATCATCCCGCAGAACCTTCGCGACTTTGCCCTGTCGGTAAACCGCTTGTTACCGACTGGCGGACAGTGGATCAACACCGGTTCTTTGGCCTTCTTCCACAAGGACATTATGCAATGCCTGAGTGAAGAGGAAGCCTTTGAGCAGATCGAGAAATGCGGCTTTGAAATTATTGCCACAGACCGACGGCGCATTCCGTATTTGCAATCGCCGCTGAGCGCACATTGGCGAACCGAGAGCGTACTCAGCTTCTGCGCACGCAAGACACATGACGTCGAAGAAACGCGTCTGTTTCGGCACCTTCCCGCATGGCTTATCGATACTTCAAGTGCGGTGCCAGGCTTACAAGAATTTTCCGTGGCTTCTTCGGATCATTTATTGCGAGCACAGATACTGGCGGCCATCGATGGGAAGCGCTCTATTGACGATATCGGCACATCCCTCGCACGCGAATACGGATTGAAGCAGGCAGAAGCCCAGAACGCCGTGCGCCGAATTTTGATGGACCTTTACGAAACTCAAGCGCAAGGCACGCCAGACGGCATGCAAGACCTAGGCTAACGAACCACACACGCGCATCGGCGACCCAGGAATCGCCAACCTGCTGCGGCACATTCGTGCCCGCAATGAGCTTACCTATATAATGTGTCTTAACAAACAGCATTATAGGTACCAGACATCATGCAGGGTTCGCCAGAAGTCATCGCGGCATTAAATAAGGTCTTATATAACGAGCTGATCGCAATCAATCAGTACGTATTGCATTCTCGAATGCTCAAGAATTGGGGAATCTCCAAGCTCGCCGATTACGAGTTCAAGGAATCAATCGACGAAATGAAGCACGCGGACGCGCTGATTGACCGCATTTTGTTTCTCGACGGTCTTCCGAATCTTCAGGATCTTGGCAAGATTCTCATCGGCGAGGATGTGCAAGAAATGCTGGATTGCGACCTGAAACTCGAACACAAGGCGCTGCCGGCATTGAAGGCGGGCATCGCACTATGTGAGGAATCTGGCGATTTCGTTTCTCGTCAACTGCTCGAATCTATTCTCGAGAGCGAGGAAGAACACATTGACTGGCTGGAAGCGCAGTTCGATTTGATCGAGCGCATGGGTATTGAGAATTATGTCCAGTTGCAGAGTGCACCGGCCGAATGAGCTGCAACCAGAGCGCAATAAGGCCGTATTTCTACGCCAGCGTCTGACGCCGTATCAGCGAGGCCCGGTCAGCGCGTTGACGCTGCGAGGTGACTGCTGGGATTCGGCAATCAGCTCGGCAGCAAACTCCAGGCACCGCCCGCAACGTGCCGGCTTACCAAGCTTGCGGTAGATTTCGCGGGCACACGTCAAACCGGTCGCCGCTACCTTGCGGATGTCCGAGTCGCGATGACCGTTACACATACATACAAACATAGGGCGTATACAAACACGAATGCGAATGATTGTCAATAAGATTAGGCTCCCGTGGCCACTCGTTGAAACCGACTGGTTGGCCAATGAACTCGGCGCCGAAGATCTCCGGATCATTGATTGCGGCGTAGTCATGAAAACGACGGCTGACGGCGGCTACACCTTCGTTGGCGGTAAAGAAGAATACGCGCAGGGACATATCCCTGGCGGCGCATTCGTCGATGTATTGCGGCAGTTGACCGATTCCGGCAGTTCGCTGCCGATGATGCTGCCAAAGCCAGAGACCTTCTCAGCGGTCATGTCATCACTGGGCGTCGGCACCGGTACGCGAGCGGTACTGTATGACCGGTCGAATCATGCCTGGGCAGCTCGAGTCTGGTGGATGCTGCGCGCTTATGGCTTTGAACATGCCGCCGTGCTCAATGGCGGTTGGAATAAATGGCGTGCTGAGCAGAAGCACATTTCGACAGACCCGCACAATTACCCCGCGGCACGATTCACCGCAAGTTATCAGCCGCAGTTGATCGCAGACAAACAGCAAGTGGCGGCGGCTATCGAAGACTCGCAAATTTGCCTAATCAACGCACTGTCACCAGCAGAACACACTGGCGAAAGCACGCGATTTGCGCGCCCTGGGCGAATCACCAATAGCGTGAACGTTTATTGCCAGTCTTTGGTCGACCCCCAGACGCACGCCTATCTTCCCGCCAGCGAATTGCGCGAGATTTTCGCTTCGGCAGGTGCGCTTGACGCGCAACAGTCAATTACGTACTGCGGCGCCGGGATTGCGGCCAGCAGCGACGCGTTGATCTTGACCGCGCTGGGCGTGCAAAACATTGCCGTTTACGACGGTTCGATGGCGGAATGGACCAGCGATGCGGATGCCCCCATGGAAACGGGCTGAACGGCAATTGGACCGGCATCGATACTGGTGTCGGCTTTCTGGTTTTGATCTGAACGCTGCGATCAACTATAACGATGCTTAAGAACACACGCCATTGCACGGGAGAACTGCTAAATGAGCAAACGCGACAAACAGACTGCTGACCTCGAGTTTGTTGCCGGGAACGGCCTGATTCATCGTCGCATGTTCTTAACTCAAGGCGCCGCAATGGCCGGGAGCCTGGGGCTCTTGTCGGCAACACCGAGCCATGCCGAACCGCTTGAAATACCCCCGTGGATGAAGGCGCCAGGCAGCCACATGAGCGCGTACGGACAACGCTCTCGATACGAAGACAGCGTGCAACGAGTAGTCGGCGGTACACCGGGCGTCGTCGGCAGCGGCGTGTCTTTTACGCCAATAGAAAAGCTACACGGCACGATTACGCCTAACAGCTTGCATTTCGAACGCCATCACAGCGGTGTTCCAGATATCGATCCGGACGGGCACCAGCTGTTGCTGCATGGTCTGGTCGATCGCCCCTTGGTATTTTCCATGGATGCGCTGATGCGCTATCCGACGGTGACAAGAATTCAATTCCTTGAGTGCTCCGGCAACAGCGGAACTAATTTGGGCCCGCAAGCCCAACAGGCGCCCGCGGGCGTATTACATGGCCTCATGTCTTGCAGCGAATGGACAGGAGTCCCTCTGTCCATCCTGCTTGAAGAAGCAGGTGTTCGTCGTGGAGCAAACTGGGTACTTGCCGAGGGAGCCGACGCTGCAGGCATGAGCCGCAGCATTCCACTGGAAAAAATGATGGATGACGCAATCATTGCGCTGTATCAAAACGGTGAGCGCCTGCGACCGGAAAACGGCTATCCGATGCGGCTGTTTTTGCCCGGCTATGAAGGCAACATGTCAGTGAAGTGGTTGCGTCGCCTGAAAGTCAACCGGGAACCGACGATGACACGTGACGAAACCTCGCATTACACCGACGTAATGCTGGGCGGAAAAGCGCTGATTTTAACATTCCCGATGGGCGTCAAATCATTGATTACGAGTCCGTCAACTGGGCTCAATCTGACAGAACCAGGTCGCTACGAAATCACGGGTATCGCCTGGTCTGGCGCCGGCAAAATCGCGCGTGTAGAAGTATCCGCCGACGGCGGCAATACCTGGGCAGAAGCAGCACTGACCGAACCCGTGCTGTCGAAATCGTTTACGCGATTCAGAATGGCCTGGCAATGGGATGGCGGTCCAGCCGTGTTGATGAGCCGAGCGATTGACGAATCCGGGTCAGTGCAACCGACCCGCGAGGCCCTGACACGCGAATTTGGCGAACGCCGTAATTACCACAACAATGGCATTCAAGTCTGGAGCGTTGCTGCACGGACCGGAGAAGTTACCAATGTTTACGCTTAGCTCCAGAACCGCCATCGTGCTGGGTAGTTTCATGTTCGTCACGGCAACCCAAGTGACAGCGCAGGTCAGCCCAAGCCTTGGGGAGGCTATTTCCGAAGCCGACCTCGCAGCCTGGGACATCAGCATCGAAACCAACGGTGATGGCCTTCCTGATGGATCGGGGACGGTCACGCAAGGCCGCAGCGTTTTCGAAGCGCAGTGCATGGCCTGCCACGGTGCAGAGGGTGCAGGCCAACCGCACGATCGCCTAGTGGGCGGGCATGGAACGCTAGATTCCATGCAACAGATTCGAACGGTCGGCAGTTTTTGGCCCTACGCGTCGACCATTTTTGACTACATTCGCCGCGCCATGCCCTTTAACACGCCACAAACCCTGTCAGATAACGACGTATATGCAGTTACGGCGTACATTCTTTATCTCAACGATATCATCGAAGCCGACGACGTCATGAACGCGCGCACGCTAAGGCGCGTCGAAATGCCAAACGCGGATGGCTTTGTACTCGCATACCCGCAGCGCACTGACAAGTAAACAATAGAAAAAGTCAAAACTGTGGATTGAGCACCTAAAGAAGAGCCGTAATCGCCCGACAACATCGCCAACGACTACTCAAAAGGCGGCTATCAGCGTGCACGGCATTCACTTAGGCAACTTCTCTGGAACTCACGGCGCACACAGCAACGCCACTGCGCGGCATGGTGGTGCCCACGAGTCTGGCCGGCACCAAAGCAAGATCGAAGGCGGGGATCATAAGGCGCACGAGCACGGACACCGGCGCCATGAGCGTGCCGGGCACGATCATGCAGACAGGCGTGGCGCTCAAAATTTCCATCGAGAGGCACGCCACGCACTTGGCCATCACGGGCAAAATGTTCAAACGTTTTC
>JAHEEO010000169.1 GCA_024640665.1 Rhodospirillales bacterium
AAGCAACGCATGCCCACGAAGGCGCGGCTTTCGTCGAGATCTTTCAAAATTGCATTGTCTACAACGACGACGTTTTCAAGAGTTTTACCGATCGCGCGACAGCAGCGGATACGCAAATCCACGTTCGCCATGGCGAGCCGTTGGTATTTGGCAAAGACAAGACGAAAGGACTGGCTTTGGACGTCAAATCGCTGCAGCTGAAGATCGTGGATGCGAATGCGCAGGACAGTGACGTGCTAGTTCATGACGAAACAAATGTCACGCTTGCGCAGTTGCTGCTGGCGATGGGCAGTCCGGATTATCCAGTCGCGATGGGAGTTGTGTACCGCAATCCGGCGATTGCGTTTGAAGCCGGGTTTTATGCCAATCATGTTACCGGCCTGAAACGAACCAGCCGCATTGCAGATGCACTGCGAAAGACGACCACTTGGGAAGTTAAATAGCGCCTAACCGTTAATGTTTGCCGCTACGTCTGATACTTCGGCCCAGACACGCAGGATATTGCCGCTCCATAGTTTCGCGATATCAGCCTCGCTGTAGCCGCGTTGCAGCAATTCTTCGGTAATGTTCATCGTTTCGGTGGCATCCGACCACCCGTCAATGCCGCCGCCGCCGCCGAAATCAGAGCTAATGCCGACGTGGTCAATGCCAATGAGATTCACCGCGTAGTCGATATGGTCTACCAACGCAGCTACGCCTGGCTTTGGCCACTGCGATTCGATTTCAAGCATGCCGCGCATGTAAGCATCGGCATCGGCCTCGGCCAGCGTTGAGGGATCAATGGGGCCATTTAGTCCAAAGCGCCGCTGCAGATTTTGTACGGCTTCATTTCGTTCCGGCGGATACGTTTGCAGATAGGACTCAAATGCGACAATTTGCACGACACCGCCGTTGTCGCGTAAAGCCAGAAGCGTTTCGTCATCCATATTTCGAGCGTGTTGAGCGACACCCGCAACGCTGGAATGTGAGCCGATAACCGGCGCGCGCGACAAAGCCATTGCATCCAGCGCCGAGGCTTTCGAGGCATGGGAGATATCGACCATCATGCCAACGGCATTCATGCGCCGAATGACTTCGGCGCCGAAGTCGCTTATGCCACCATGTTCGGTTGCGCTGTCACCGAATTGCGGGCGGGGTTGCGCGGAGTCGGCAACATCATTGTGGCCGTTGTGGACCAGTGTCATATAGCGAGCGCCGAGTTCGAAGTAACGATCGATCAGATTGAGATCATTGCCGATCACGTAGCCGTTTTCGATACCGATTGTCGCTACAAGCTTGCCTTGGGCCGCAATACGCGTGACGTCATCTGCCGAATAGGCGAATTCGATGAGCTCGGGATACAGCTCGTCGGTCATGCGATGAATGGCATCGAATTTGGTCAGCGCATCTGCTTTGGCTTGCTCGTAGTTTGTCTCCGTCCTTTCGGTCTGGCCAACGTAGACGATAAAAAATGCAGCATCGAGTCCGCCGCTGCGCATCTTTTGCAGGTTGACCTGCATGTCGCCGCTTAGCGGGTCTGCGGCGTCCGTTGCAAAGTCGAACGGGATGTCGACGTGCGTGTCGAGTGCAATGACGCGATCGTGAACAGCTGCAACGTCAATCGCATCCGCCTGGGTTGCTGCATTTGGCGAGTTCGATTGTGGCGGCGTGGATTGCGGTGCAGTTTCCTGGGGCCCGCTGCAGGCATAAGCAGCGAACGCAATAAGAGGCAGAACGCGGACACAGTTCACAATGATATTCCCAAAGCCCAGTTTGCGGCAGTGTACCGACTTTGCAGCGCCTGCCTCAATGCATGCTCATGCGGTGGATACACTCGAGCCGAGAGTTAGTCAAGCGTTTCCTGCAAGTGATAGCGCCGGTCTACGGGACGGACGGTGGCATTTGCCACCAACGCAATTGCCAGCAGCCCGGCCATTAGATACATCGTGACGTTATACAGCCCGCTGGTCGGATCGACCGTGCCGGCGGGGGCAATCTCCATCAAATTGGCAATCGTTACTGTGCGCTCCGCAACCAGTAGGTCGAGCTGTTCTATGGACGTGCCAAAGGCTTCGGCGAAACGTGTCGGATCGACTGTGGCTGCCAGCCGTTGAATCGCGCTCGTAGAGGCACTGTCGCGCAGTAACGTGATGGCTTCCGGGCCGAGGACGCCCGCCACGCTCCATGCAGTTAATAAGCGGCCATGAATCGCGCCGACGTAGCGCGTACCGAAAACGTCAGCAAGATAAGCCGGAATAGTGGCAAAGCCACCGCCGTACATCGTGAATATAATCATCGTTGCCGCATAGAAGTACACAAGCCAGATCGCAGCTGGAGCAGCGCCCACTTGTTCCGCGCAGAACGGAATTGATAGATACAGCGCGATGCCGAGCGCAAAGAAGATCCAGTAAGTATTTTTGCGGCCAATATAGTCGGAGACGCTTGCCCAAAAGAATCGGCCGCACATATTGAACACGCTGATCATGACGACGTAAGTACCGGCAAAAGCACCATCGACGATATTGGGTAAAGTTGTGCCGAAGATCTCCGTCATCATCGTGGCTGCGACGCTGAGTACGCCGATGCCAGCGGTCACGTTAAAACACAGCACAATCCACAGCTGCCAGAACTGTGGTGTCTTATGCGCGACATCGATGTGCACGTTCTGCTCCGAGATCATGCGCTTACTGCGACGTGCGGCATCCGGCGGTACCCAGCCGGCTGGCTGCCAATCCGCGGGTGGCACACGATATGAAAACGCCGCAACCAGCATGACGATGAGGTATGCAGCGCCCAGCGTGACAAACGTCAGCGCCACGCCAGTCGAGCCCGTGCCAACCAAATAGACGCCTTCCGGGCCCGGAACGATCATGCCTGCGACCTCATTGGCGCCAATCACGACGACTTCCTGTAATTGTCCTGCGATATCCGCAAAGCGGCGGCCACCTTCAGTAACGAGGTTTACAGCATCGCTACTGCCCAGATAGTCGGGCGCTTGATAATAAAGGCGAATAAGAAACTCTTTGAGCGGTGCCCCAATCATCGCGCCGCCGCCGAAGCCCATAATTGCCATCCCTGTGGCCATCCCGCGACGATCTGGAAACCAACGGATCAGCGTGCTGACCGGGGAGACGTAGCCAAGGCCCAGGCCGCAGCCGCCAATGACCCCGTAGCCCAGATAGACGAGCCAGAGTTGGTGGAGGTGAATTCCGAGTCCGCCAACGCAGTATCCGCCACCCCAGCATAAGGCCGCGACGACGCCGACTTTGCGGGGGCCGACGGCTTCGAGCCACTTGCCAGCTACCGCGGCGGAGAGCCCGAGAAAGATGATCGCAACGGTGAAGATGCGCACGACGGCCCCGAGCCGCCAGTCATCACCGGCAGGTGCGACGACACCGAAAGCGCGGATCAGCGCCGGGTTGTATATGCTCCAAGCGTAGACGGAGCCAATGCACAGGTGGATGGCGATTGACGCGGGGGGGACGCGCCAGCGATTGTAGCTAGGTTCTGCAATAATCCGATCTTTCGATAACAAGCCCGACATGTCATTCCCCCTATGACTTTTATATAAAACAATCGCTTGTATTTATTATCTAATGTAATTTCTATTTGGAATCCTGTGCATTCATGACGACTCCTCAGATCATTCTATTTGTCCTGCTGGCTGCAGTGTTCGTTTTTCTTATCTGGGGCAGGTGGCGTTACGACCTTATTGCGTTCTCTGCGCTCGCTATCGCCTTGATCTTTGGCGTTGTGCCTGCAGACCAGGCTTTTTCAGGGTTTGGCCATCCCGCAACCGTGATCGTCGCGCTGGTACTCATCGTCAGCAAGGCGTTGTCCAATTCGGGTGTTATCGAATGGATAGGGCGCTATGCCATTTCGGCTGCGCGCAGCCTGACCCAGCATATCTCGATAATGTCCGGTATTGCCGCGGCTCTTTCAGCCGTCATGAACAATGTAGCTGCCCTGGCTTTGTTGATGCCGGTGGATATTCAGGCGGCTGCTAAGGCAGGTCGCAGTCCGGCGAGTACGCTGATGCCGTTGTCGTTTGCGTCCATTTTGGGCGGCATGATTACGCTGATCGGCACGCCGCCCAACATTATTATTGCGGCGTATCGCGCGGACGCTTTGGGCGAGCCTTACTCCATGTTCGATTTTGCCCCCGTAGGCCTGGTCTGCACCGTGGTTGGCATTATCTTTATTACTTTAGTTGGCTGGCGCCTTATTCCGCAGGCGCGCCGCGATATTGATTCCGGTAAAGACTTGCTCAGTTCTTCAGAATTTGTATTTGAGGCACAAGTCAGCGAAAAATCACCCATCGTCGGGCGTCGAGTTCGGGAGCTCGACGATGACGTTGAAGAACACGCGGTCGCGGTTATCGGCTTGATTCGGAACAAGAAGCGCGCTCCGGGGATGGCCAGGATAATGCGCATCGAAGCAGGCGATTTATTGATCTTGGAAGGTGCCTCCGCTGCGGTCGATCAAGTGGTCGGTGCGCTCAAGCTGGACTACGTGCGAGAGGCCAATTTTACCGAAGAAAATGATCGCAAGGCCGAGGACTTGTCGCTGTTGGAAGTGGTCGTGCCGGAAGGTGCGCGCATAGAGAATCGTTCGTCGGTTCAATTGCAAATGCTGCAGCGCCACGACGTCACGTTATTGGGCGTCTCGCGTCAGGGCCAACGCTTCCGGGAAAGCGTCCGTCAATTGAAAGTGGAAGCGGGCGACATCCTGCTGCTGCTGGGTCCGACTGAGCGCATGGCCGACACGGTGAAGTGGCTCGGCTGCCTGCCACTTGCGGAGCGGGGCCTGAAGGTGCTGCAACGGCAAAAGGCATTTGCAACAGTCGGTATCTTTGCGGCGGCGGTGTTGATCGCCAGTTTAGGCTTGTTGGAATTAGCCGTCGCGCTGGCGGCAGCGGTTGCCGCTCTGGTGGCCTTCAACGTAGTGCCACTTCGGGAACTCTATGAGTCGGTCGAGTGGCCTGTCGTTATCTTGCTTGGTTCAATGATACCGATCGGCACGGCTTTGGAGACGACCGGTGGCACAAGCCTTATTGCCGAGAGCATTGTTGCGATCTCCTCTGGCTATTCTCCGGTTGTGGTATTGCTTTTGCTGATGGTCGTAACGATGACGTTGTCCGATGTCATGAACAATACAGCGACGGCCGTCATCGCCGCGCCTGTTGCTATGGAGATAGCTACAGCATTAGGCGTCAGCGCCGATCCATTTTTGATGGCGGTTGCCGTCGCTGCATCTTGTGCATTTTTGACACCTATTGGACATAAGAACAATACGCTGATCATGGGTCCGGGCGGTTATCGGTTTGGCGACTATTGGCGTATGGGGTTGCCGTTGGAGGTATTAGTGATTGTTGTCTCCATTCCAACAATATTATGGGTCTGGCCGTTATAGGCGTTGCAAATTCGTGACCGGTAAGGACGCGCTGGCATCGCGCCTGTGTGAGAGTGCGAAAGTTTTCACGTGTCGGAGATTCGGAGTGATCGGAAAGCCATTTCAATTCCTCGCAGTCGTCATATTGCTGTTCTCTTGTGTAAGCACGAACGCCCAATCCAACATTGAGTTTGGCGACGACACAAGCACCTGGGCAAACGACGATGAGTGCGACGATCCGCGTTTCGTGGGTCGGGGAATGGCAACAACGCTGCTGGAAGACGATGCTTATCACGATGCGGCAGATTGCCGCAATCTCTTCGAACGCGGCCGAATCTCGTTGGTCGATTCCGCAGATGGTATTGGTTCAAGCTTTGGTCGGCTAGAGGAAAGCGACCGCAAGCTCGACGAGGGCGAGTTTGTAGATGAGTACAGCTTCTACGCTGAAGCGGGCCAGGTTGCCACCATCGATTTGCGGTCCAGCGAGTTTGATACTTACCTGTTTGTCGTCGCGCCCAATGGTGATCAAGACGACAATGACGACCACGAAGGTGACCAAGATCGGTCGCAGCTTGCAATGGCTATCGAGGAAACCGGTGCGTACAAGGTTTACGTAACGAGTTACGAAGCGGCAGAAGCGGGCAGCTACACCCTCAACATTGCAGTCGATTCGCCGCCTCAGGTTGCTATGTTTGAAGAGCGGGGATCACTGGACAGCGGCGATGAAGCGCTTCCTACGGGCGAGTATTTCGACAGTTATGAATTCGCCGGTGGGGCCGGGCAACGTGTGCGGGTCGACTTGCGCTCCAACGATTTTGATACTTACCTGATTGTTGTGCCGCCCGATGGTGAGCAGCAGGAAAACGATGACGGTGATTCCTCGAGCCATAGCTTTGTAGAGTTTGAGATGACGCGCCTTGGACAATACAAAGTGCTAGTGACTTCATACGAAGAGGGTGAAACAGGTAATTACTTGTTGGAGATCGATCAGTCCGCGCAGTCTGTTGAAACGCGACGCCCGCGCGAATCCCAGCCCATTACTGTCGATAGTGATGTAAACGGCGTGTTGGAAGACGGTGACGAAGAGCTCGATGCAGGCGAATACAGTGATGAATTCGAGTTCTACGCCGAAGCCGGGGATGCCGTGCGTATCGAGATGTCATCAGTCGAATTTGATACCTATCTAGTGGTTATGACCCCGGCTGAAGAGGTGTTTCAAAACGACGATTATGAAGGCTCGACCGAGCGTTCTGCGGTGGAGTTCATAGTGCAGGAGTCGGGCAGCTACAATATTGTCGCAACCAGCTACGAGGCTCGCGAGAGCGGGGACTACACACTTGCAGTAACCAATATTGATCCTGGTTCCATCGCCATTGCGGCATCAGGTACTGGCCGGATGTTTGGTTTATTTGCCGGCATCAGTGAT
>JAHEEO010000007.1 GCA_024640665.1 Rhodospirillales bacterium
GTATATGAATCCGCTGTTCGCCGGACCGCGCTCGTCGAACGACGTCTACAGGGCCTACCGCTTGCCCTACAACTGGATTCCTCAACTCGCGCAGCCGCCGGAAGTCTCTGTGACGCCACCACGTCTCGGTGACTTCACGGTCCCATAAATCACCGTCACAATACTTTGGTTCTAATTAGGCAGCGGCCCTTTAAACAGTGCAGCTACTTAAGGCGATAAGTAACCCCGGTGCCACCGAGCCCGCAGTAGCCGCGCGGGTTTTTGGCCAGATATTGCTGATGATAGTCCTCTGCATAATAGAACGTTTGCTCGGCCTTTATTTCAGTGGAAATCGGCTGCGTGTTTCCAGCATCTTTCAGGGCACGCTGATAACTATCACGAGAAGCTTTAACAAGGCTCAAGTCGTCGCTCTGTGCGTACACCGCCGAGCGGTATTGAGTGCCGGTATCTGCTCCCTGGCGCATGCCTTGTGTGGGATTGTGCGATTCCCAAAAAACTCTCAGCAAGTCCTCCAGTGTCAGCTGGACAGGATCGAATACAACTAACACAACTTCCGTGTGCCCGGTTCGACCCGTACACACTTCTTCGTACATCGGATTCGGCGTGAAGCCTCCCGCATAGCCGACGGCAGTCGTATAAACGTGATCCATCGCCCAAAAGCGCCGCTCGGCGCCCCAGAAGCAGCCCATGCCGAATTGCACCTCACGCAAGCCTTCGGGGAACGGCGGTTTTATCGGCGTGCCGAGAACGGCATGCACCGTTGCAGTTGCAATCGGCTCCCGTCTACCTGGAAGCGCAGCGTCACGATCGATGAGCGATATGAGCCCCATCTCAGCCGGCAGACGTACCCAAAGAGATGCCCGGTGCAGGCAAATAGCTCGAACCGCACAAAAACGCATCTACGGCACGTGCGGCTCCCCGGCCTTCATTGATCGCCCAGACGACCAAAGACTGACCCCGGCGACAGTCTCCAGCTGCGAATACGCCCGGTACGTTGGTCGAGAAATCGCCGTGCTGGGCAGCGTAATTACTGCGCGGATCGAGTTCGATGCCCAGTGGTTCGCTTACATAGTGTTCCGGTCCAAGAAAACCCATTGCCAGCAGGACGAGATCCGCCTTGATAAGCGCCTCGCTACCGGGAATGATTTCCATCTGCGGTCGACCGTTGCTGAGATCCCATTTCAAACGGTTGGTCGTAACGCCGACGACCCGGCCATCGCCAGCATCCTGGAATGCTTTCGTCCCGGTTGCATACACTCGCGGGTCAGCGCCGAATCGGGCTTCGGTCTCCGCATGCGCATAGTCGGTGCGACGAATTTTCGGCCACAGTGGCCAGGGATTATCCGCTGCCCGAGTCTGCGGCGGTTCATCCAGCAGTTCGATGTTGACGATACTGCTGCAGCCATGGCGCAGTGAAGTGCCGATACAGTCGGCACCGGTATCGCCGCCGCCAATGACGACGACATGCTTGTCCTTGGCGCTGATGAAATTGCCGTCGGCAAGATTACTGTCCAACAAACTCTTGGTGTTGGCTGTCAGGAATTCCATTGCGAAGTGCACGCCGGAAAGGGAGCGCCCGGGCACATCCAGGTTTCGTGGCGTGGTCGCGCCGGTGGCGAGCAGCAACGCATCAAACTTTGACCGAAGTTCCAACGGATCAATGCTGCGGCCGACATCGGCATTGGTAACGAATTCGATGCCTGATCGGCGCAATAAATCGATGCGGCGCTCGACAATGTTCTTGTCCAGCTTCATGTTGGGAATGCCGTACATCAATAGGCCGCCAATGCGATCGGCACGCTCATACACGGTAACCTGATGGCCAGCGGAATTCAGCTGCTCGGCAGCCGCCAAGCCAGCTGGACCCGACCCGACAATCGCGACGCTTTTGCCACTGCGGTTTTCCGGAACGTGCGCTTGCACCCAGCCTTCCGCAAAGCCGCGATCGATGATTGCATTTTCGATGTTCTTGATCGTGACGGGCGGGTCCGTGATGCCGAGTACGCACGCGCCCTCGCAAGGAGCCGGGCAGGCGCGGCCGGTAAACTCTGGGAAATTATTTGTTCTGTGCAGCCGGTCGAGCGCTTCGCGCCAGCGACCTTGATACACGAGGTCATTCCACTCCGGAATAAGATTGTCGACCGGGCAGCCGTTATCAGACTGACAAAAAGGCACGCCGCAGTCCATGCAACGAGCGCCCTGGATAGTCAGATGTTCTGTGTCCGGTTGCGTATAGATTTCACCAAAGTCGCCTATGCGCTCAGCCGCATCGCGATAGGGTACATGCTTTTGCCCGTATTCGAGGAAGCCGGTTGGTTTGCCCATGTCTATGCTCCTCCTTTTACGGCCGCAAAACTTTCATAATGTTGGTTGCATCGTCACGCACGGTTGACTCCATTTCTTCGTCGTGTCGCTTACGATCTTTGAGCACTCGTTTATAGTCGGTCGGCATCACTTTGACGAACTTGCTGAGCACCTGAGGCCATTCATCGAGGACTCGCGCAGCAACCGTCGAACCTGTGTATTCCCGGTGCAATTCGATCATTTCGCGAAGTTCGGCGATATCTTCGCCGTCTTCAATTTCTTCTAGTTCGACTGTGCCCATGTTGCACTTGTGCGGAAAGTCGCCAGTCTCATCTAGGACATAGGCTGCGCCGCCGGACATTCCCGCTGCGAAGTTGAGCCCGGTCGCGCCGAGAATGACGGCTCGACCGCCTGTCATGTACTCGCAACCGTGATCGCCCACCCCTTCAACGACAGCCTTTGCGCCGCTGTTGCGAACGCAGAACCGTTCCGCGCTCTGACCGCGGAAAAACGCGCGGCCACTGGTTGCGCCATAGAGCGCGACGTTACCAATCAGCACATTGTCTTCGGGGACAAACGTGCTGTCTTTGGGCGGGTAAATGATAATCCGCCCGCCAGAAAGCCCTTTGCCAACGTAATCGTTGCTGTCGCCTTCCACTTCGAGCGTGACGCCTTTCGCCAAAAACGCGCCGAAGCTCTGCCCCGCAGAACCGTTGAACTTGAATCGGATGGTGTCGTAAGGCAGCGCTTGTTCGCCCCATTTCTTCACGATGGTATGGCTCAACATCGTGCCAACTGTCCGATTCGTATTGACGATCGGTAATTCGTGGCGAACTTGCTCGCGATTCTCGAGGGCTGGCTTCGCCAGTTCGATCAGGCGATTGTCGAGCGCCAGGTTGAGGCCATGCTCCTGGTCGCGCGTGCAATAGACATCGGTTCTTGGGTGCGGCGGTTGTGCACGCTTGAGTATCGGCGTCAGGTCCAAGCCCGAGGCTTTCCAATGTTCGATAGCCTCGCGCGTCTGCAAGACATCGGTACGGCCAATCATGTCGTTAATGGTTCGAAAGCCCAGCCTTGCCATCAGCTCGCGAGCCTCTTCGGCAACCATAAACAAATAGTTCACGACGTGTTCTGGCTGGCCGGCAAATTTCTCGCGCAGATCTGGGTTCTGTGTCGCAATGCCGACCGGACAAGTATTGAGATGACACTTACGCATCATGATGCAGCCCAGGGCAATCAAAGGCGCCGTGGAAAAACCCATTTCTTCTGCACCGAGCAAAGCGGCAATGACGACGTCCCGGCCGGTCTTCAAGCCGCCGTCGGTTTGCACGACTGCCCGGCTGCGCAGATCGTTCATGACCAGCGTTTGATGGGCTTCAGCTAAACCGAGTTCCCACGGCAGGCCGGCATGCTTGATGCTCGTCAGAGGCGACGCTCCGGTGCCACCGGTATCGCCGGCGATCAGAATATGATCGGCATGGGCTTTGGCGACGCCCGCCGCGATTGTGCCGACGCCTACCTCGGATACCAGCTTGACGCTGACGCGTGCACTCGGATTGGCGTTCTTGAGGTCGTGAATTAGCTGCGCAAGATCTTCGATTGAATAGATATCATGATGGGGTGGCGGACTGATCAAGCCGACACCAGGGGTTGAATAGCGGATGCGGGCAATTACGTCGTCAACCTTGCGACCCGGTAACTCACCGCCTTCGCCCGGTTTTGCCCCCTGCGCCATTTTGATCTGCAGTTCGTCGGCATTTGCCAGATACCAAATGGTGACGCCGAAACGCCCCGAAGCGATTTGCTTAATAGCCGAGCGGCGTGAATCCCCATTGGGTAATGGTTTGAAGCGCACCGGGTCTTCGCCGCCTTCGCCTGTATTGCTCTTGCCGCCCATGCGGTTCATTGCAATCGCCAGTGTTTCGTGTGCCTCGCTGGAAATTGATCCGAAGCTCATCGCGCCGGTGCAGAAGCGTTTCACAATGCTGCTGGCAGGTTCAACTTCGTCGATAGATAGGGCTTTGCCAGCTACGCCCTCTTTGAAGTCGAGCAAGCCGCGCAATGTACAAGTTCGGCGTGCGTTGGCATTGGCTTGTTCGGCAAACAGCTTGTACGCACTGCCATCATTCCGACGCGCTGCGACTTGCAAAGAAAAGATCGCTTGTGGATTCCAGGTATGCTTTTCGCCATCGGCCCGCCAATGATATTCACCCGGGTTGGGCAGCTCCGGCAGATGGTCCTGTGCCTTTTGTGGAAAGCCCAGTGAATGACGCCTTAAGGCTTCTTCTTGCAGTACCGACATGTTCACGCCCTGCAAGCGGCTCACGGTACCCACAAATGAACGATTGATGACGTCCGATGCAAGACCGAGCGCTTCGAAGATCTGGGCGCCTTTATACGATTGCAGCGTGGAGATGCCCATCTTTGCCATCACCTTCAACATGCCCTTGGCGACGCCTTTGCGGTAGCAGTCGACGATTTCGGTATCGGCATCGATGATGCCCTCGGTGCGGGCGACTTCGAGCGCTTCAAACGCCAGATAAGGATTAATTCCGTCAGCGCCATAACCGATCAACAAGCAATGATGCTGAACTTCGCGTGCTTCGCCGCTCTCGATGATGATGCCAATGCGGGCGCGTTTAGCGTGCGCCACGAGGTGATGATGCACCGCGCCGCAAGCCAGCAAGCTGCTCAACGGTACCTGCGAGTGGCTCGTCTTTCGGTCGGACAGAATGATCAGGCTGTGACCGTCGTCGATGGCCTTCTCAGCCTCATCGCAAACGCGGTCCAGCGCCGCATCCATGCTACCGCTAAAGCGGTCATACGTGATATCGATCTTGCGCGTTTTCCAGCCGCGCAGACTAATCTGTTCGAGCTTGGCCAAGTCTTCGTTGGTCAGTATCGGATGGCCAAGACGCAGGCGATGAGCGTGGTCTTCGCCTGGGTTGAGCAAATTGCCCTCAGGGCCGACATAGCATTCAAGCGACATGATGATCTCTTCACGGATCGAGTCGATCGGCGGGTTGGTTACTTGCGCAAACAACTGCTTGAAGTAGTCATAGATCATGCGCGGCTTGTCGCTTAAACAAGCGAGTGCACTGTCGTTGCCCATAGAACCCACTGGGTCGCGCAACTCCTTAATCAGCGGCGCAAGCATGAAGTGCATCGTTTCGATCGTGTAGCCGAAAGCCTGCATGCGCGCCAGCAAATCTTCTGCGGAATACGTTGCAGGTATCGGCGCATCTGGAAGCGTACTAAGACGGATGCGTTGATTCTCGAGCCATTCCGCATAGGGATAGCGCTCGGCAAAGTCGAGCTTGAGTTCGTTGTCAGGAACGAGTCGCCCCGCCTCGAAATCAATCAGGAACATGCGACCGGGCTCTAATCTGCCCTTGGACTTAACGTTCGATGGCTCAATGGGGACCACGCCCACCTCGCTGGCCATAATGACGCGATCGTCGTGCGTCAGGTAATAGCGGCTGGGCCGCAGGCCATTGCGGTCGAGCACTGCGCCGATATATTTCCCGTCGGTAAACGCAATCGACGCGGGTCCGTCCCAAGGCTCCATCAAACAGGAGTGGTATTCGTAGAATGCCCGCTTGCGCGCCGACATCAACTCATTCTTTTGCCAAGCTTCCGGCACCATCATCATGATGGCTTCCTGCAGGCTGCGACCATTCATCAGCAGAAACTCGAGCACGTTATCGAACACGCCGGAATCCGACTGGCCCTGGTCAATTATCGGAAACAACTCTTGCAGTGAATCTCCGTAAAACTCGCTATGCATGATGCCTTCGCGTGCTCTTGTCCAATTGGCATTGCCGCGGAGCGTGTTAATTTCACCGTTATGCGACATAAACCGCTTCGGTTGCGCGCGTTCCCAGCTTGGAAAGGTGTTGGTGGAGAATCGCGAGTGCACCATTGCCAGATGCGACTTGTAGTCCGGGTCTCGCAGATCAGGATAAAACAATGGCACTTGTTCGGGAGTCAGCATGCCTTTGTAGATGATGACTTTCGTCGACAAACTGCAGACATAGAAATGCGCGCCCGGGTCGCGTGATTTGTCTGCCCGAATCTGCTTCGAAGCAGCCTTCCGAATAAGATAGAGTGTGCGCTCGAAGGCATCGCCAGACAGGCCGTTGCCGGCAGCGATGATGAGTTGTTCGATGGCAGGCTGGGCGGCCCGGGCAGTGCGGCCCAGATCGGCGCCATCTGCGTCAGTCGGAACACGGCGCCAGCCCACGAGTGTCTGCTTTTCCCGCGCGATCACATCCTCGATGATCTTCTTGCAGGCGGCTCGTGCCTTTGCATCCGTTGGCAAGAAGACATTGCCGGCGGCAAACAGCCCGGGTTCGGGCAGGGTTTTGCCAAGTTCGTCGCGCGCGACGCGCATCAGCAGTTCGTTAGGCAGCGCCGTCAGAATTCCAGCGCCGTCGCCGGTGTTTGCTTCAGCGCCACGTGCGCCGCGATGGTCCATGCGGCAGAGCAGATGATCCGCATCGCGGACGATCTGGTGACTGCGCTCGCCTTTGATATGGGCCACGAAACCAACGCCGCAGCTGTCGTGTTCAAACTCCGGGTTATATAGCCCTGATGCTTGGGGTCGCCGGCGCGGAGCGCCCGGTTCTATCGCTTTATTCATACTTTGGAGCCACAATTGTTTTGCTGCGGAGTCGGCAACTCCGCCGATATATTCTAGTTATGGTTTGCAGTAGGCAGCCTGCGCTCGGATCGTCGCAGAGCGGCCAGTTCAGTGTGCATTCCGCCGATTTTCGGCCTCGGAGGTGCCCGTGCGCTGGGCGTATAGCGATCCGTGCCGACCACTTACTATATGAAAGCGCTCAACGGTGCGTCAAACACTACGCATTTGATTCCGCTGCTTCCCAGCGGTATCCCATGCCGTAAACGGTCCCTATTGCGCTGAATTGCGGGTCAATCTCCGCGAATTTGGCTCGTATACGCTTGATTTGGGACGTGACCGTACTGTCGTCCAGTACAACGTTGGCTGCAGACATCAGTTGTTCCCGCGTGCGCACGTGCCCGGGATTGCGCGCCAACGCATAGATAATCCAAAACTCCGTCACCGTCAGGGCGAGCGCTTGACCTCGCCAGCAGATGCGCATCGTGTCGGTATCGAGTTCGAGTGCTCCTCGGGTAAGCTGGCTGGCCGGTTTAGCCGGGCCGCGCAGTGCGTCCAGGCGTCGGAACAATGCGGCGACCCGCGCCAGTAAGTGATCGATGCTGATGCGTTTAGTCAGGTAGTCGTCGGCGCCGAGGCGCAAGCCGGACACGATATCAAGCTCGGATTCTCGGGCGGTGAGAAAAATAATGGGTAGATCCGCCGATCGGGCGCGCAGTTGTCGGCACAGTTCGAAGCCGCCCTCGGCCTCGTCGGCCAAGTTGATGTCAATAATAACGAGATCTGGCATGCGCAAATCGAAAGCTTGGCTGGCCGCGATGCGGGTACCGTGGCCGCTGACTCGGTAGCCTTGACGCGCCAGCGCCGCGGCATAGTTGTCCCGAATGGCAACTTCATCTTCGACGATGGCGACATGCCGTGAGCGGTTCATTTAGTTGCGAGGCCTTCTGCCGCAACGCGCAGAATTGTGGCAACGGATATAGCGTCGGTGATTTTTCCATTTAGCGTGCGCTGCAGCGCCTCGGCGAACGGAACGCGCACGACATTCAGGGCTTCTGTGGGCTCGGGGTCAGCTGGCCCCGGTGTCAAATCGCGTGCGACGAACGCATAGGCGATTTCATCGGTGATCGAATTCGACGTATGCAGACTCATCAATGGCTGCCAGTCACGCGCCTGCAAGCCTGTTTCCTCGCGGAGTTCTCGCTGTGCTGCAGCAAGCGGCGCTTCATCCAGCGCGCCGCCGCCCATCGGTAATTCCCACGAGTATTCGTCGAGCGTATAGCGGTATTGGCCGACAAGGTATGTGTGGTTATCCTCATCCAGCGGCAGGATTGCGATCGCGCGGGACTTGAAACAGACTTTGCCATACTGGCCGGGCTGGCCCGACGGGTTCAGCACGCTGTGATCCTCTATCCGGATCCACGGATTCTCATAGACCGTGGTGGCCTGCAGCAGCGTCCACGGATTCTTGATGCTTGGCATAGGTTTTAGCGTGCTCAGTAAGGAATGCCCAGTTTGCGATAAATTGCCGCGAGCACCCAAATTGGCGCAATGGCTGCGTGATGCAGGTCACGCAGCAGCGAGGCGCTGCCGCCTTCGAGCTTGTGACCGATGAATTGGCCGGTCGCCGCGATCAGCAACCCGGCTGACGACAGCAACAGGATGGGCGCGCCGCTGGCGTCGAGCCAGGCCAGTCCAGCGACCGTCATGCCGACGAAGGGCAGTATCCCAAGCGCCAGCGTTGTTGACATAACAAAGTAGTAGACAATGGCTGCCATTACGAACAACGTAGCCCAGTTGATCAGTGGCAGCGTCTCGGCAAGGGTTCGCGGGACCGGAATGCACCAGATAATACCGACCAGGCTGGCGGCAAATAGCGGTGCGCAGACCCAGTGCAGCCACCGGTTCAGGTAATGTCGATGGCCTTGCTCATAGGCTGATAGCCAGTATTCGGCTGGGCTTACAGTCACCGCGCTGGCCGTCCTTTTTGCTTACTTTGGGCCATTCTGGTTCTTGATCACACTTTGTTCAGGTTTCCGCTGGCATGATACCGCCCGCACGCACAACCGCGTCGACCAGGAGGTTTTTAAAGCCATGAACACAATACACAGAACACTCGCGACGATTATTGCCGGGAGTTTAATTGCTAGTGCATGTACAACGCTCGATCCCTATACGCGTGAAGAGCAGCCTGCGCGGGCGCAACGTCAGGCCGTCATTGGTGCCGTGTCCGGTGCTGTGGCCGGTCTGATTACCGGGGACAGCTCAATGGAGCGCAAGAAACGCGCCCTCGTGGGTGCTGGGCTTGGCGCGCTGGCAGGCGCGGCGGTAGGCAACTACATGGATCGGCAGGAGGCCCGGCTGCGCGCGGAACTGGCTCGTACCGGCGTCAGCGTAACCCGCGTAGGCGACAATATTACGTTAAATATGCCGGGCAATATCACGTTTGCGACCAATAGCGCCGGCTTGAATGCTGAGTTCTTCGATGTCTTGAATTCGGTCAGCCTGGTCGTTAATGAGTTCGAACAAACGGTCATCGAGGTCGCTGGTCACACGGACAGCACGGGCAGCGATAGCTATAACCAGACGCTGTCGGAACAACGTGCCAATGCGGTGGCCAGTTATCTGCGCACACGGCAAGTGCTCGGTGAGCGCATCATCACCGTCGGCATGGGCGAATCGCGACCCATCGCTTCGAACGACACTGACAGCGGTCGACAGATGAATCGTCGCGTCGAGCTGACGCTGGTGCCACTAACCTAGCGCTGCGCTGCGCAACCCACTATGCAAACGGCCCGCCATACACTTATGGCGGGCCGTTTTTTTTTGCGGCGCTACTCGTCGCTTGCAGCGAGCGGCGGCGGTTCTAGCAGCCAGCGTGGCAACTAAGCGAGCTGGGTCTTGAGCTTGCGCATCGCGCTGGCCTCGATCTGCCGGATTCTCTCGGCAGAGACGCTGTACTCGGCGGCCAGTTCGTGCAGTGTCGCTTTGCTTTCTGCGAGCCAGCGTCGCTCGAGAATCTCCCGACTACGCGGTTCTAGCCCGGCCAAGGCCGATGCCAATCGATCGTGCGTATTCTCCGCCCAGTCGTTGGCTTCGATTGTGGCAGCCGGATCGCCTTCGAGGCTCGGCAGAAATGCCACGGGCGCAAAATCGTCGCTGTCGTCGGGATTCGGGTCGAACGACATATCTTTGCCGCTCAAGCGCTTTTCCATTTCAGTGACGTCGCGTGCGCTGACGCCTAAGTCGTCGGCGATCGCCCGCGTCTCGTCGTGGCTGAGCCAGCCGAGATGGCTTTTAGATTTGCGGAGATTAAAGAACAACTTGCGTTGGGCTTTGGTCGTCGCGATTTTAACCAGGCGCCAATTTTTAATGACGAATTCGTGAATTTCGGCGCGAATCCAGTGGACAGCAAACGACACGAGCCGGACGCCCACTTCTGGGTCAAAGCGCTTAACGGCCTTCATTAGGCCGACGTTACCTTCCTGGACGAGGTCGCCAAGCGGTAAACCATAGCCCATGTAGCCCCTCGCGATATGCACGACGAAGCGCAGATGTGACATAACCAATATACGGGCTGCGTCAAGATCCTCATCATCACGCAGACGCCTAGCCAGCGCTTGCTCGTCTTCGGCACTGAGCACCGGCGTTGCATTAACGGACTGAATGTATTGATCCAGACTGCCAATGGGTCCGGTAAGCATTAATTCGTCATGGCGGCAGGCTAAGGCTGTAGTCATCAAATTCCTCCTAGTCCGAGCGCAATTTTAGCACTCACAAGGTTAGAGTGCTAACAGCGATACGAGTTCCGTGATTTGCCGCACATCGGCGGCTCAGCTGGGCTCAATCGAGCGTAAATGGCGAGCCGCCGCCAAACCCGCGCCCGCCCAGCCCAATATGGCGCCGAGACCTACCAGGATGCCGAACTCGCTGAATGACAGGCCTGCCAGGCTGAAGCGGCTGCCATAAAGGCTGGCGAGCGTTGCGACGGGTTCCCGCAGCAGCAGCAGCGTCAATGCGATCAGCATGGCCGCGCCCAAGGCGCCCAAAAAGCCGTACCACAGCCCCAAATACAAGAAGGGCCGGCGGATGAACCCATCACTGCCGCCAACCAGCTTCATCACGACAATTTCTTCCCGGCGGTTGTTTATCTCAAGCCGGATGGTGTTGCCAATGACAACGAGCACGCCAAGCCCCAGCAAAATAGTGACGATGTCGACAAAGCGCTCACCCAAATCCAAGATACCGCGCAGGCGCGCGACCCATTCGGTATCTAGCTGAACGCGCTGGGTTTCTGGGAGTCCATGCAGATAGTCAGCCAGCGCTTCGACGTTTATCAGTTCCTCACTGACGGGTCTGACCACCAGCGTGTGCGGCAGCGGATTTTCATCGAGTGCGTCCAGCGCTTCGCCAAATCCAGAGGCCGATCTGAACTCTTCCAGTGCGTCGTCACGGGTAATGAACTGCACTTGCGTAACGTCGTTGCGGGCTTCGATTTCGTTGCTCAACTCGAGAGCTCGCTGCTCGCTGACCGAGAATTCCAAGTAAACGGTAAAATCGGCCACGCTTTCCCACGACTCGCTCAACACATCGACGTTGTTCACCAGTACTCGCAAACCGGCCGGCAGCGCCAACGCTACGGCAATGACCAGACCCGTCAGGATCGCTGCGAACGGCTGCCGGGCCAGACGCCCGAGTGAGCCCACTAGGTTCTGCAAATGCAAACTGAAATATCGTTTCAGCATAGTGACAAAAATCCGGACTCAGTCACCATCATTCGCTCGCACTGTCGTAATTGACTTTGCCGTCTACCAGTTCAATGCGCCGGTAGTCGAGATGCCCGAGCAGATCCAGGTCGTGCGTCGCTATCAATAAGGTCACGCCCACGTCATTGAAACGCGTAAACAGCCGCATGATTTCAAGTGATAATGCCGGGTCAAGATTGCCTGTGGGCTCATCCGCAATAACCAGGTCGGGTCGGCCCGCTACCGCTCGAGCGATGCCAACCCGCTGTTGTTCGCCGCTGCTCAACGCCAACGGAGGATGCGACTCGCGCTCCAGCAGGCCTACCTGGTCCAATGACGCACGAACTCGGCGTTCAATTTCGCGCCTCGATAAGCCAGCAATCACCAGTGGCAGCGCAACATTGTCGAAAATGCTTCGGTCCACCAGCAGTTTGTGGTCTTGAAACACGATTCCGATGCGCTGCCGAAATTTTGGAATGCCGCGCCGCGATATGCGCGAAGTATTGCGGTCATTAACCACGACCGTGCCACGCGTTGGTCGCTCGATTAGCGCGATCAGTTTAAGCAGCGTGCTCTTCCCGGCGCCCGATGGACCTGTCAAGAAAGCCATTTCACCTTTTTCGATATTCAGCGAAACGCCGCTCAACGCCTCGCGGCTGTTCGGGTATCGTTTGTGTACGTTTTCGAAACGAATCATCAGTTAGCTCTGTGTGTCTGGTTCGTCCGCGCCGATCAGCGCAGCAGCAAACTCGTCAGCATCAAAAACGTTGAAGTCGTCGACGCCTTCTCCAACGCCGATAAATCGGATCGGCATCGGCATTGCTTTGGCAATGGCCAGTGCAATGCCGCCTTTGGCGGATCCGTCTAACTTCGTCAGCGCTAAGCCGGTGAGTCCAACTTTGGCATGAAACTGCCGTGCTTGAACCAATGCATTCTGACCCTGACTCGCGTCGAGTACCAGCAGTGTTTCATGGGGGGCTGAAGCATCAAAGCGGCCAATGACGCGCTTAATCTTGTCCAATTCGTCCATCAGCCCGGCAGCAGTGTGTAAGCGGCCGGCCGTGTCTGCAATGACAATATCAATGTCGCGGGCACGCGCTGCGCCAAGTGCATCGAAGATCACGGCCGCGGGGTCTGCGCCGGGCGCCTGGGTAATCACCGGCGCATTAACGCGTTTGCCCCATTCTTGCAGCTGCTCGACAGCTGCTGCCCGGAAGGTATCGCCTGCAGCCAACAGCGTCGAAAAACCCTGTTGCTGAAAGTGTTGCGCCAGTTTGCCGATCGATGTTGTCTTGCCGGCACCATTGACGCCCAGGACGAGAATAATGAAAGGTTGTTTACCGCGGTCGATAACGAGTGGTTCAGCAAGCGGTTCGAGCAGATTGGCAACGGCCGTCCGCAATTGCTGCGTTGGGGATGCGTCTTTGGCCTTGTTGCGCTTGCGCAATTCGTCGGTTACCCAAGCCGCCGCCTCAACGCCAACGTCCGCCAGAATCAGCTGTTCTTCCAGTTCCTCGAGTGTGGCGTCATCGAGCGGATGTTCCAGCAGGCTGCCGATGTTGCCCGATAGCCAAGACTTGCCTTTGTTAAGCCGCTGACGCAGTTTTCCAAAAAAACTCGATGGTCCTTCTTGAGCAGAGTCCGTTGCCACAGTTGTAGGGAATCCTTGTGAGGGCGATGAAAATTATACGCGCACGACCGGCCGCGACAATGCAAGAGTCTGCTAGTGTGCGCAAATGCAGCGACGCGAGCTAAAGCCGGCGGGTCACAATCAGCTCAGAATCATCGCCGGAAAATGGCGTGGCCGGCGGATTGAATTCCCAGCGGCTGCGCAACTTCGGCCAACTCCAAACCGAGTTCGAGAAACGCTGTTCAATTGGCTGCGCGACCGCATCGAAGGGTCTGCATGCTTAGATCTTTTCGCTGGCAGTGGCGCGTTAGGAATCGAAGCCTTGTCGCGTGGGGCCAGTTCTTCCCTGTTTGTCGAGCAGGACAGGAAGCTCGCAGAAAATCTGCGAGTACAGTTGGACTTCCTCGGTGATTCCAGCCGCATCGTGCAGACTTCCGCATCTAAGTTCATCGATTCAGCCGACGACGAACTGTTTGATATCGTGTTTACCGACCCGCCGTTCCAAATGCAGATTGACGAGCTGCTCGATCGCCTCAGATTCAAACTACGACTCGACGGTTTGCTCTATGTCGAGCAAGCTATCGAGACCGGACTGCCCGACGTCAAATGGGGCGATTGGCACAGGGTCGGCAAAGCGGGATCGGTCTGCTATGGATTATTGCAGCCGCGCCGGTGATGCCGACAACAATGACCGTTGCTTCGACTACATAGTTCTAACCGTCGCGAGCTGGTAGCGCTACAATGCGCCCAATGCCATCGTCTGAGCCATAACTCACGTGCATCTGAACGCAATGTATCCGGGCACATTCGACCCGATCACGCGCGGCCACGAAGATCTCGTGCGACGCTGCGCGCGTATGTTCGATAATGTTGTTGTCGCGATTGCCGCCAGTCCGCGAAAGCAGCCGCTGCTCTCGCTTGAAGAGCGAGTCGCGTTGGTTGAGGTGGTGTTGGCCGATATACCCAATGTCAGCGTGACCGGTTACTCGGGCCTCACGATAGATTTCGCCCGGTACAACAATTTGGGCGCCATTGTTCGCGGCCTGCGCGCTGTCTCCGATTTCGAATTCGAATTTCAGTTGGCAACGATGAACCGGCATCTTGCGGAAGATATTGAAACTGTGTTCTTGACGCCGACAGAGCAATTCAACTTTGTATCATCCAGCTTAGTTCGCGAAATTGCCGAACACGGCGGCGATGTTTCAAAGTTTGTGCATCCCCATGTCGAGGCGTGCTTGCAGTCGGCCTTTGCGGCGCGGCATTAAAGTTAAGGAAGACACGATGCGACAATTTCTTCACCCGCTCTCGAAGCAGGGTTTATTCAGCCTGGTTGCAGCGGCGTTGCTTGGCGCGCCTGGGCAGAGTTTGGCGCAAACGGTTAGTGGCCCACCAGTGGTGGCGCATGAGCAAATGGTCGTTGCCGCAAATCCGCACGCAGTCGAAGCAGGTATCACGATACTGCGAGCGGGCGGCTCTTCGGTTGATGCGGCAATTGCTGTCCAGTTGGTCCTGTCGATGGTCGAACCGCAATCTTCCGGCATCGGCGGCGGCGCATTCTTGTTGCACTATGATCGATCAGATAACGGCGCGGCCGACCCGACCCTTACGGCGTATGGTGGACGTGAGACGGCGCCATCCGCGGCGACGCAGAATCTGTTCATGGATGCCGATGGGCGCGGTCTGCCGTTTCCGCAGATTGCCTGGGGAGGCATGGCAGTCGGCGTGCCCGGTGTCATGCGCATGTTGGAGCTCGCGCATGTTGACCACGGCCGTTTGCCCTGGTCCGAGCTGTTTGAGCCCGCCATCGAGCTTGCGGAGCGTGGCTTCGAAATCACTCCGCGCTTGTTTTTTTTGCTGGACAGGTTCGAAGACTTGGCGCGAGGGCGTTCGTTCAAAGCGCACTACTTCGACGAACAAGGCCAAGCGCGTGAGGTAGGCACGCTGCTAATCAATAAACCGTATGCGAATACACTTCGCCTGCTAGCTACGCAGGGTGCGGACGCAATGTACACCGGGCCGCTGGCCGAAGAAATCGTCGCAACCGTAACGGGCAACGCCTTGGCACAGGGACTCATCAGTCGCGAGGACCTGCGCAATTACCAGCCTGAGAAATCGGCGCCGCTGTGCTCGCCGTATCGTCAGTGGACCGTATGCGGGCCGCAATTGCCCTCATCGGGCGGCTTGGCAGTACAACAGATTCTGGGCATCGCGTCGGCATTCGAGCTGGACCCCGATGACATGGCGGGATCAATTCACATATTGGCTGAAGCCAGCCGGCTGGCATTTGCAGATCGCGACTTATACCTGGCCGATCCCAAATACGTTTCAGTCCCAGTCGATGCATTGTTGAATCCCGGCTATCTGCGCGAACGTGCTTCGCTCATTCGTCGCGACCGCTCGATCGATTCAATCGTTCCTGGTCAGCCAGCACAACTTGCGGCATGGGACTATGCGCCAAGTCCGCCGTCAGAGCTCGCATCCACCAGTCATTTTTCGATCGTCGATCAATGGGGCGATGCGGTATCAATGACAACCAGCGTGCAAAGCACGTTCGGCAGTCAGCTGATGGTCGGTGGGTTTTTGCTCAACAATCAGCTTACGGATTTTGTCGTTGAGCCGATGCGCAATGGCCGGCTAATTGCAAATCGACCGGAAGGCGGCAAGCGTCCGCTGAGCAGCATGTCACCTTCATTCGTCATCGATTCTGACGAGCGCTTGCGCCTAATCGTTGGTTCGCCCGGTGGCACGCGCATCATTGGCTATGTTGTGCAAGCGATCGTTGGCTTGCTGGACTTTGGCTACAATGTTCAAGAGGCTGTTGCAGCACCTCACTTTTTGGCGCGATTCGATACGCTAGAGATTGAAGAGCGCAGTGATCTCGTTGACATGACGGCGGCTCTGCAGGCGCTTGGCAACGACGTCCAGGCTCGAACCCTCAATAGCGGGCTGCATGCCATAGAGATTCAATACGGCACCGACGGTCAACCGACGCTATACGGTGGTGTCGATCCGCGCCGGGAAGGCATCGCCATCGGCGACTGACGTTTTTCTAACGTTGGCAGCCAGCACAGAAATAGGTCGCCCGCTGGCCTAAAACTATTCTCTTGATAGCGTTGTCGCAGCGCTTGCATGCGAGGCCAGCGCGCTCGTAAACGTCGAGAGAAATCCGAAAATAGCCTGGATTGCCATCGCTGCCGACGAAATCCCGCAGCGTTGTGCCGCCCTGTGCGATGGCGGCGGTAAGCACTTCGCGAACGCCTTCCACCAGCAGCTCAAGCCTGGCTTTCGAGATTCGGCCCGCGGCCCGGCGGGGGTGAATGCCGGCTCTGAACAGTGCTTCGTTCGCATAGATGTTGCCGACACCGACGACGATGTTGGCATTCATCAAGTGCTGCTTAATTGCGACGCGTCTGCCTGCGCATGTGGAATACAAATAGTCGGCAGTGAATGAATCGCTAAAGGGTTCAGGGCCGAGATTTCGCAGTAGCGGATGATTATCGGCGTGTTTGGTTAGCAGGATGCAGCCGAATCGACGCGGATCGTTGTAGCGTAAGGTGCCGTTCGTGAATACCCAGTCAACGTGGTCGTGTTTTCCGGCGGGCAGCGGTGTGACTAAGAAGCGTAAATTGCCGGACATGCCCAGATGGACAATCATTTCCGTTGTGGCCAATTCAAAGACCAGGTATTTACCCCGCCGGCGCAAAGCGCGCACGCTCTGGCCGGCAAGCTGCTTTTCAAGTCGCTTTGATAGCGGCCATCGCAGCCTTCGGTCCCTGACAATAATTTGGCGGATCTGCTGCCCAACGACGTGCGGCGCAATGCCGCGGCGGGCCGTTTCTACTTCTGGTAGTTCGGGCATCTCTAGTTCGCACCTGTGTTGACTGGGGTGGCAGTGTGCAAAAGCGTGAAACAGCTCGTTTGGATTAGCAGGGTGTGATCCGCTATATTGTGCCGTCCTGGCATCTTGCGGAACAGTTTATGGCCGAGTTTCTTTATACCTATCGCTACGGCTTGCTGGATTTGAGCTGGTGGGCTTATCTGCTGGTCACCCTATTGTGGATGCATATCACGCTGATGGGCATCACTTTGTGGTTTCATCGAGACCAAGCGCACCGATCTATCGATCTGCACCCGGCGCTAGCGCATTTCTTCCGATTTTGGCTTTGGCTCAGCACGGGTGCGCCCACGAAAGAATGGGTCGCAGTCCACCGTAAGCATCATGCATTCTGCGAACAAGACGGCGATCCCCACAGCCCGAAGATTTTCGGCCTCAAGAAAGTTCTGCTCGAAGGTGCCGAGCTGTACATGGTTGATGCGCACAAAGCGGAAGTGCTCGAAAAATACGGTAAGGGCACGCCAGATGACTGGCTGGAACGCAATATTTACGGACGCTATACCTATTCCGGCATCGCCTTGCTGGTGCTGTTTGACATTGTCATGTTCGGCGCGCCCGGTATCGTAATGCTGTCGGTCCAATTGCTGACAATGCCGGTGCTCGCGGCAGGCGTCATCAACGGTTTGTGCCACGCTCGGGGCTATAGAAACTTCGAAACGAACGATGCTTCAACTAATTTGTGGCCCGTCGCAATTTTTGTGGCCGGCGAAGAGCTGCACAACAATCATCATGCATTTCCAACCTCTGCGCGGTTTTCATTGCGTCGCGGCGAAATAGATATGGGCTGGCTGCATATCAAGGTCTTGTCTCGGCTTGGCCTCGTTAAAGTGAGGCGTGTCGCCCAACAGCCGGCCTTAGACGAAATGCCGCATCCAGTCGACATCGATTCACTGCGCGCCATCATGATAAATCGCATGCACGTGCTGCGGCACTTCACTAACAGCGTCACACTGCCGGCGCTGCAGCGCGAAACGTCCGCTACCAATGGTTCCGGCACTCAGAGCAGAACGGTTCGCACCGCTGCAAGGTTATTGCGTTGGCAGCCAGACATGCTCGATCCAGCGTCGCACGACCGATTGACTCAGCTCATCGAAAATTACCCGAGCTTCAAAATGGTGCTCGAGTATCGCAATGAGTTGAAGGGACTTTGGGAAGGCGCGTACACCAGCAACGAGAAATTGCTGGCGGATTTTCGAGAATGGTGCGCGAAGGCAGAGGCCAGCGGGATTCAGGGGATGAAAGACTTTGTTGAATATCTGCGGTCGTTCCGCGCTATGTCGGAACCAGCCCTCGGCTAGCAGGGCAATGCCGGAAGGCATGCATGACCCGGAGCTAGAAAAAACCCGCCATTCGGCGGGTTTTTGCTTATTTGATCTTTGTTTCTTTGTAGATCACGTGCTGTCGTATGGTCGGGTCAAATTTCCTGACCTCCATCTTCTCCGGATGGAGCCGACGATTTTTGGTCGTCGTGTAATAGTGACCGGTGCCAGCTGAAGATCTGAGTCTTATTTTTTCACGCATACCATTGCTCCCAGCTTAGACCTTTTCGCCACGGGCGCGCAGGTCTTTCAAAACTTGTTCGATACCCAGCTTGTCAATGATTCGCAGCCCTTTGTGTGAAACACGCAGTTTCACGAATCGACTTTCACTTTCGATCCAAAAGCGCTGGGTATGCAAATTAGGCAGGAACCTGCGCCGTGTCCGGTTGTTCGCGTGTGAGACGTTATTTCCGGACATCGGGCGCTTGCCCGTTACCTGGCAAACTCTCGACATGATTCAATTCCTCGGAGGGATTCGCAGCGCCGCGACTATACCGGCTCTATTGCGTCGCGGCAAGGATTGGTTCCGGACCGGGATGCGCTAGAGCCAACCGAGTTCCGCAAGCGAGCGGCATTCGCCGCGCGCCACGATCAGATGATCGAGCAGCCGGATATCGACCAGTGCCAGTGATTTTTTGAGGCGCTGAGTCAGATTTCGGTCTGCTTGACTCGGTTCGCAGTCGCCAGAAGGATGATTATGGCCAACAATAATGGCTGCGGCATTGTGGTGTAAGGCGCGTTTCAGCACTTCTCGCGGGTATACGACAGTCCCGTCGATGGTGCCTCGAAATAGTGGTTCATAGCAGATAATGCGGTGCCGTGTGTCTAAATAGACGCAGCCGAAGACCTCGTGAGGCAAGTCTGCGAGCCGGGCCTTAAAGCAAGCCGCTGCATCTTGCGGGTTGCGTAGCGGCCGCCTTTTTGGCAGCGCGGTTTCGAGAAAGCGCCGACCTAACTCGATACTGGCAATGAGACGCGCTTGCCGGGCCGGACCCAGGCCCCGGATGAGGCCCAGCTGCTGCGCATCTCCGTTCAGCAACGCTCGCAGGCCGCCGCATTGCCGGAGCCACTGCAAGGCTTTTTGCTGCGCCTGCGGGTCCGGACCGCACAGCAGTGCGGCAAGCAGCTCTGCGTCAGAAAGCCGATCGGCTGCGCCACCGAGCAGCTGCTGGCGGTTGCGCGAACCTCGCGGGTCGGCTGGGTCGATCAATTCAATCCTTTGATGGCTTAGCTCCGGTATAGATAGCCTGGCGCAGCGCGACGCTGCGGTCATTGGGCATTATCGCGAGATCTATCGAAAAACGACGTATTGGCTGGCGAAAACCGTGCTGCCCAGAGTAAGCTGGCCGCCGTATGACCAGCGAACGAACAAAACCGGCAACCAAGCTGCCACGGCGTGTCGTGCTGGGTGTCTGCGGCGGTATCGCGGCCTACAAGAGTCCCGAAATCGCCAGACGCTTAGTTGAGCGTGGCGTGGAAGTGCAGGTGGTAATGACTGACTCGGCTGCCCAGTTCGTCACGGCGACGAGCTTGCAGGCCGTTTCCGGTCGGCCCGTCCGCGACAGCCTCTGGGACAGCGCGGCCGAGGCGGCGATGGGGCATATCGAATTGGCTCGCTGGGCCGACAAGATCGTGATAGCGCCGGCGACTGCGCATTGCATGGCGCAACTGGCCCACGGCTCGTGTGCGGACTTGTTGACGACGCTCTGTCTGGCCAGCCACGCTGGTGTCGTATTGGCACCGGCCATGAACCAGGCTATGTGGCTGCATCCGGCTACGCAACGCAACCGCGACTTGCTGGTCAGCGCGGGCGTTGAATTCTTAGGTCCGGCCGATGGTGCACAGGCCTGCGGTGATATTGGTCCGGGTCGTATGCTCGAGCCCATCGACATCGTCGCCGCACTCGCGCATGACGGGCACGCTGGCGCTGCGGTGTCCGGGCCGCTCAATGGCCTGCGTGTCGTATTGACGGCGGGACCGACACGCGAGCCGATCGATCCGGTTCGCTACATCACAAACCGCAGTTCCGGCAAGATGGGTTTTGCGCTTGCGGCCGCGCTTCGGTCCGTCGGTGCAGACGTGTTGCTGGTTGCAGGCCCCGTCAATTTACGCACGCCAGCCGGTATTGCGCGAATTGACGTGGAAACCGCTCAGGAGATGCATGATGCGGTTCATCAGCATGTTGCAGGCTGCCATATTTTTATCGGCTGTGCGGCGGTAGCGGATTATCGCCCGGCAGAAGCTTCGCCGCACAAAATTAAACGTGCTTCGGCTGAGCGGGCGCTGCAGCTGGAGCCCTCACCCGACGTACTGGCCAGCGTGGCAGCGCTGCCGAATTCGCCGTTTACAGTTGGCTTTGCAGCTGAGACTGACAATGTCCGGGCGCACGCCCAGCAGAAACTGCTTGCCAAACAGATCGATATCATTGCTGCAAACCTGGTCGGTGACGGTCGAGGTTTCGATAACGACACCAACGAATTGCACGTGTTCTGGCGGGAGGGTGAAAAGCTGTTGCCGGAGGCATCGAAATCGGCGCTTGCTGAGCAACTGGTTGCCATCATCAGCGACCGGTACGCACAATCAACGCGGGCCGCTTCTATGACATCTCGCGTCGGCTAACCGCAATGCGAACAATAGAACTGAAGATACTGGATCCGCGGATTGGCCGGGATATTCCGCTGCCGGAACGCGCCACCGAAGGCTCGGCCGGTGTCGATTTACGTGCTTGTCTGGATTCGCCACTGGACCTCGAGCCGGGTGCTTGCGAACTCATTTCGACCGGCATCGCGATTCACCTCGGCGATCGCAATCTCGCCGCCGTCTTATTGCCACGATCTGGCTTGGGGCATAAGCACGGTATCGTGCTCGGCAATTTGGTCGGCTTGATCGACTCGGATTATCAGGGCGAGCTGAAAATTTCGTGCTGGAATCGCGGCGACGCGGTGTTCAGAATCGAACCCGGCGAACGCATTGCGCAACTGGTCGTCGTCCCGGTACTACCCGCAGATTTCGAGATTGTCGACAGCTTCGCTGCGACAGATCGGGGTGAAGGTGGTTTTGGCCACACCGGGCGCGATTGAACCCAGCGTCGCAACCGCATTCAGAAGTTGCTGCCGCCGCCCTTTAGTTCAACAAAGCGATTGATGTCCAAGGCGAATGCCGACAGCAGCTGATCCTGCTCCGAGCGCGTCCGATTGAGGTTTTCTTCATACAGAGCGATAGACGCCGAAGTACGCGAGATGTCGAGCGCTAGTTCCGGCGGCAAGCCGGCACCGGCTGTGTCGTTTTCGCTATAGCGCTCAGCTTCGCGTTCCAGCGAACCCATATGTTTTCGGAGATTGCTCAGGTACTGTTCGGTGACGGTGATCTGCGACTCCAGCAACTCGATGCGGCGATCGCGCAAATCGACGATGTCGTCGACGGTCAGGTAAGTGTCAAGGAGCATTCTGTCGCGCTGCGCGGTTTCTTCCTTGGCGAGACGCTCAGCCTCTTCGATGGCTGCTAGACGGGCGAGCTCGGCACGCTCTTCTTCGGTAACCTCGCCTTCTTCAAAGCCGACCCGAATAGCCTGACTGTTTAAGACGTCGCGATCGCGGTTTGCATATTCAGGCGGCACGCGGTCGCCATAGTGGACTACGCCATCGTCATCGACCCAGCGACGAATCTGCTGAGCAGACGCCACACTGCCGAGTATTAAAACACCAGCAATAGACAGAACTGCAGTTAACCGCCTTAATTTCACTTTACTTAATATCGTGGTAATTGGAGCACTCGTCAGATATACCAGATTCCAGAAAACCTTAAGGTTAACTATGCACGGTTTTGCACTGCTGCAGGGTGCCGACTTAACCTTAATTATCGAAATGTGTCCCGTATCTGTTTCTGTAGGCCCGAATTGCTGGGAGCTGCGCCTGAAATTCTTCGCGTTCTTCAAGATGCTCGACCAAATCGCTGAGCGTGACGATACTGCGTATCGGAATGTCATAATCCCGCTCGGCTTGCTGGACAGCCGAGATCCGCTCTCGAGTGCCGACCTCCTCACGATCCAGCGCGACAAACACACCGGCCGGCGTCGCCCCTGCTTTTGTAATGATATCGATGGATTCCCGCACAGCTGTGCCTGCGGTAATGACATCATCGAGGATGAGTATGCGGCCCGACAAAGGCGCGCCGACGATGTTGCCGCCTTCGCCATGATCTTTCGCCTCTTTGCGATTGAACGCAAACGGGTAATCAAGGTCTTGGTACGCGGCCAGCGCTGATGCGGTCAGTGCGACCAGCGGGATGCCCTTGTAAGCCGGGCCAAACAGCATGTCGAATTCGATGTCGACATCGGCAACGGCGGCGGCATAACAGCGACCAAGCCGAGCTGCGGCATAACCTGTGTTGAATAAGCCCGCATTGAAAAAATATGGACTCACGCGACCTGATTTAAGCGTGAACTCGCCGAACTGCAATACGCCTACTTCGATTGCGAGGTCCAAGAATTCTTCTTTATAAGCTCTCATACAAATAGCTCCAGGGCCCTACGGTATGATACAGGGCTTTGATCAGAATCGGGCGAACCAGAAAACGTGAGAGTGATTAGTTTCAATGCGAACGGTATTCGCGCCGCCGAACGCAAAGGGTTTTTTCAGTGGTTTGTCCGTCAGCGCGCCGATGTCTTATGCGTGCAGGAACTAAAGGCGCAAGATCATCAAATCGAAGCCGACGCCTATCATGTGCGTGGTTTCCATCGGCACCTGTTTGCAGCGCAAAAACCAGGCTACAGCGGCGTTGCTTTGTACACACGTGAGGCGCCGAAAGAGGTTCTGCGCGGTTACGGCGATGCGGAATTCGACGCCGAAGGCCGTTACATCGAAGCGCGCTTCGACAACTTCGTCGTGGCGAGCGGCTATTTCCCGTCGGGTTCGTCAAGCGATGCAAGACAAGCAGCCAAGTTCAGATTTCTGGGCGGTTTCGAAAAGCACATGCAAGCGATGCTCCAGCAGTCCGTGCCGTATTTGCTCTGTGGTGATATCAACATTGCACATAAACAAATAGACATAAAAAATTGGCGCAGTAACCAGAAGAATTCCGGGTTTACCCCTGAAGAACGAGCCTGGATGGATTACATCATCGACGACGTCGGTTACGTCGACGCGTTCAGGGCCGTGAATACTAAAGCAGACCAATACACTTGGTGGTCGAATCGCGGCCGCGCCCGCGAAAACAACGTCGGATGGCGTATCGACTATCAGCTCGTCACGCCGCACCTGGCAACTGCTGCGAAGAAAGTCCGCATTTATAAAGACAAGTTCTTTTCCGATCACGCGCCATTGATCGTCGACTACGAATTGCCTTAGTTTTTTGGCCCTTCAGCTTCAGGCGCAGACCAAGGCGCGACCCAAAACAGCAACAACATTCCGGGAATGGCGAGCGCGAAGCAAATTAGGAAGAAGTTGAAGTAGCCGGTGGCTTCGATGATGAAGCCGGTTGCGGCAGTCGTGACAGTTCGCGGTATTGTCGCGATGCTCAATAGCAGGGCAAGTTGCGTGACTGAAAATCGAATGCTCGCTTGCTTGGCGATAAACGCGCTGAAGGCGGCGGTGCCAAGCCCCACGCCAAAGTACTCGAAACTCGTTGCGACGAAAAGCGCGGCAATATTGGCATCCATCCGCGACAGCGCGGCGTAGCCCAGAATGGTCAGCATCTGCACGATTCCGAACATCCAGAGTGCTTTGTTGATCGAGATCTTCAGCATCAGAATACCGCCGACAAAAGCGCCGACGATCGATGCGCCCAGATTTGCAAACTTTGCCACTGTGCCGATTTCAGTCAATGAGTAACCCATGTCCTGAAAAAAGGGTGTTTGCAGAGCGACGGCCATGTTGTCGCCAAGCTTGTACAGCAGTACGAAACCGATAATGGCCACGGCAGATTGAATTGTGCCGCGCGAAAAAAACTCGATGAACGGTTCGATAACCGCTGCCTTCAGAGTTTGTGGTGGCCGCACTTCGGTACTCGTTTCCGGAATGAACAGTGTTGAAGTGATTCCGACGAGCATGAACAGCGCCACCACCCAAAAGACTACCGACCATGGCATTCGATCAGCCAGCACGAATGCCAGCGAACCCGGCACTAAGCCGGCGATGCGGTAGGCGTTAACGTGAATGGAATTGCCGAGCCCGAGTTCGCGGTCTGGCAGCAGTTCACGTCGATAGCCATCGATAACGATGTCTTGGGTTGCGCTGAAAAAGGCCGTCGCGGCGACG
>JAHEEO010000008.1 GCA_024640665.1 Rhodospirillales bacterium
GCAGAACCCAGCCAAAATCATCAATTCGATGTTCTGTGCATCTTTGCGTGCGTCTAAATGTGCCAGTAACCGACGGAATACCGCCGCTTCAATTTTTGTCGTGTCAGTTTCTGTCATTGCGGCCTCGATAATTGAACCTATAGATCGGCGAACGCGCATGCTTCATGCGGAACATGCGGCTCTTATTTCAGCGTAGATATCCGACCACTGGTCCAGTATGTCAGTTCCACGGGTTACTGCCTCCGATTTCTCCAACAGGCGGCGCAACTGATCGGTAGAGAAATGATTCTTCCAGTCCCCGACGATACCTTTGCGAACAAAGTCAGTCTGACCCTCTGGGCGCTTGCTGGCCCAGCGCAGTTGGTCACGCGCCATGTGGTCGAAACTCGAGGCTGCAACCACCTGCGCACGTCGCTGCGGATCGTTTGCGACCTGTTCGGCTACCCCGCCGAGAAACCTGCCCAGCCGCACGATTTCACGGTCCAAATCTCGCTTCAGAGCCTCATAAGTGACGAAATAGACGTTGTCTTGTCCAGTTACTGCATACCAGGACATTAAATGATCAAAGTAGTCGCCGAAATCAACGGCGCCTTCGATGAATGACTCAAAATAATCTGCAAAGGTTCCATTCGAAAAGTCGTAGTGCTTCGTGAATCCCCTCGTATGGTGAAAAAACGAGACGGCACAATCGAATGGATTCCGGACGACATATACAAACTTTGCATCACTGTTAAAGGGCGCCATCGGCAACGGCAAGTGTGTTTTTATCAGCCGTGGTTCTGGTAGTTGCTCAATGAACTCGCGCCCTTTTTCTTCCAGGTGGGGAAACAGCTCGCGAATCGAATCATCTGGTGCTACTGGCTGGCCATTGTTGAACAACATATAAATGATGTTCTGCGTCCAGGTGGTGCCGCACTTTGGATAAGTGGACACAATAATGTCATTAGCTCGGGGTTTATAAGACAGCGCAGAGTGCAAGCCTTCCGGCGGAAACCCGCAAGGCATCCGCAAGCCTTCAACTACGCGGTAAGTCGGCCGCAAACCCGTCAGCGAGCCTGGATGATTGCTGCCCGAAGTCATGTCAGAAAAGTCGACCTATACGTAGGCCATCCAACGCCCGGTTGCGACAACGCTCATCCACAGGATCAGCGACAATGTGGCAACACCTTTGACCATCGCTGGCGCTTGACCATCAATGACCCAACTATTACGACCGCGACGCGCAGCAATCTCAAATAGGAATGCGTTAATGCCCGCGAGCGCAATCAGTGCCATCTTCAGCTGAAATGGCGGATTGGTGCCGAAGCCTGTAGCGCCGTAAATGAAGATTGTGCCGCCAGTGACCAAATTTATCAGGAAGCCGGCCCATACCCACGGCAATAACGTAACCATGGTTGCGATTGGCAGCTTCTTGGCAACACCCAGCAAACGCAAATCGATCAGCATGATGCCGCCGACCAGACATGCAATGCCGATATAGTGCGCCGATTCAAGCGCTGGATATAACCACGGTATTGTTCTGACTGCGTCCGCGATTGCTGTTGTTTCGAGCCATTGTAAGAAAGCCATAACTTAAGTCCTCGCGGCGGCGCTAGTAAGAGTAATACGGGTAATAGGCATAGATTCGGCCGCAAATCACGGCGACCACCCAAAACACCAACGAGGATGCGGCCAGCCCCTTTACGCCAGGCAATGCGACTAATGCCGCATCATCACCGCCGCTCGTATAGAGCTTGCGACTGAGTATCGCTGCGTTAATGCCGGCAATCACAATCAATGTAATTTTTACGCGAAACGTATTACTGCTAAAGAAATTGACTGCGTCGGACGTGAACAGCATCAATCCCGAAAAGGCGTTAATCGAAAATCCAATCCATGCCACCGGCAAAAGATCGCGTGTACCGATGATGGGCAAAGCCCGCTTGTAGCCCAATACCCGGAGATTAATGAGCCCTAATGACCCAAGCAGCATGGCCATGCCCAACGTGTGCATGGTTTCGAGCAATGGATAAGCCCACAAAGTCTCGGCGACAAAAATCGCCACCGGCGTGTTTTGCAGCCAGTTCAAGAAATTCATCTAATTGTTTCCCCCAATCGCCATCGCATCATTTTGCTACGCGGCAGTAATTGTTATTCCGCATATCGACAAACTTTAGCTGAGTCCCGCACTAGAAGCGAGAAAAGCGACTGTTCGGATTACCGCAGCGGCACTACCAGGCAATGCCGTAATCGTCACCAAAGTCGCTGGCACCGCCCATGAAAGCGCCCGTTTCCGGATCATAGGCAATGGCAGTAATGGGGCCGGACGTTTGCTCCCAGAGCTCGACGAGATAACCCATGCCTTCGAGCTGTCGGACGACGTTTGCGGGAGTATCGTTACGCATGACCAGCCGACCCGGCTCTGAACGTTTCAGGCCAAAAGAGCTATGCATTTGATAGCTATTGATATTGGCGGCCTCGGCAGCCTGTTGAACGTTCATCCCAAATTCGACGACATTGAGAAGAAACTGCAGCAGATTCTGATCTTGCGAGTCACCGCCTTGCACCGAAAATGCAAGCACTGGCTGGCCATCGCGCAACGCAATGCTGGGACTTAGCGTCGCGCGCGGGCGCTGTCCCGGCCGCAGCACATTGTATGGATTGGCGGCCTCGTTCATGTCGAAACTCTGCATCCGTTGCGAAAGCCCAATGCCCGTGTCGCCGGCGATAAATGCTGGAATCCAGCCCCCGCTTGGCGTAATCGAAACAAACCAGCCCTCTTCATCGGCAGCCTGGATAGACGTTGTGCCTGCCAAGAACGCTTCATCCTGCGTCATACCGTCTGGCACCACCCGTTGCTGCGCTTTACGGCGGCTCAAAACGCGAGGCTGCCACTGCTCCAGCAAATGACTGTAGGGATTTTGGCCCGCTTGATAAGGATAGGGATCGCCCGGCCTGATGGACGGATCGTTAGAATCGTTGCGTATGAGCGCTGCGCGGTCTGCAGCATAAGACTTTGACAACAGCCCCTGGATGGGTTCGACCGGCGGCACATATGGGTCACCGTAATAGAAGTCTCTGTCCGCAAACGCCAGATTCATCGCTTGATAAAGCGTATGAATATACTGCGCACTGTTGTACTGCATGTCGCGCAGATTGAAATTTTCCAGGATATTGAGCGTTTGCAGCATGACCGGGCCCTGCACCCAGTGCGTCAGTTTGTGCACTTCGACGCCGCGATAATTGGTCGAGACGGACTCCTCTACGTGGACCTGCCAGTTACTCAAGTCGTCCATTGTGAACAAGCCACCGGCTGATCGTGTTGCGCTGACGATATCGCGCGCAATATCGCCCCGATAAAACCGTTCGTACGCCGCCATGATTGCGGCTTCACGGGTAGCGCCATCAGCCAAGGCTGCACGCTCGGCATCTATCAGCTTCTGCAGCGTCGCCAATAAATCGGTTTGAACGAGGATCTCTCCTGGACGCGGCGCAGCCCATGCCCGTCTATTAAACGGATCGTCGTTGGTAAGAAATACATCTGCCGAGGCATCCCAGCGACGCAAGACGTTCTTGTAATTTTCTATTGTTTGAGCTTGATTCGGGTCAACCGGATAGCCGGCTGCCAAGGCCATCGCCGGACCCAGCGCTGCTTCCAGGCTCAGGGTCCCGAACTGCGCCAACATCGTCATTAACCCGCCCGGCGTTCCCGGCGTAACCGCGGCGAGCGGACCGTACTCTGGTGGTTGACGCAATCCGCGTTCACGAAAGTACTCGGGAGTGGCTCCCGTCGGTGCTGCGCCCAGCGCATTGATGCCATGGACTCGCCCATCGCGCGGATCGTAGATGAGTGCCTGAGTTTCACCGCCCCAGCCCAAGGTGTCCCACATCGTGGCAACAGCGCCCAGCATAGCCACCGCCGCGTCGACCGCATTGCCACCGCGAATAAACGTGGCCGCGCCTGCGGTTGCGCCAAGCGGCTTGCCCGTGACAGCGACCCAGTGGCGACCGTTGAGAATCGGCTTATTGGAGACTTTGGCTTCTTGTGAAAGCGCCCCTGCGCTGCATAAAGCCGCTATCGCAAACAGGCACGCCCTAAATAGCTTTCGCGGTACAGAATTTGTCATAGCCACGGATCTTTACAAGCCTCCACGCCAAATACGTTGCGCGACGTCACCATCCGGAAGGCATTAAGCCAAATCCGCATGCCCTCTCCACCCACTCGTCTCGATTGGACCCAGCACGGTTAAGGATACTCTCGTATGATTACATGTCTACTGGCCACCTCGGCAGCGGATTGAACACGCAAACACTCGATTTTGAAGAATCTCGTCACCGCGCCCGCCCATTGGCCCATCGGATGCGGCCTCAAACATTAGACGATTTTCTAGGGCAGGAGCATTTACTCTCCCCGGGGAAACCCTTGCGGCATGCGATCGAACGCGGGGCTACGACGAGCATGGTGTTCTGGGGCCCGCCGGGTTGCGGAAAAACAACGCTGGCCAACTTGATTGCCGTGCATACGAATAGGGCATTCGAAGTCTTTAGCGCTGTAACCGAAGGAGTACCGCGGGTTCGGGAAATTATTCGAGAAGCGGTTGCGCGCAGTCACGAACGCGGCACGATTCTATTCTGCGATGAAATCCATCGCTTTAATAAAGCCCAACAAGACGCGTTTCTGCCTTCTGTCGAAGAGGGCGTAATCACACTCATTGGCGCGACAACGGAAAACCCGTCGTTTGAGCTTAATTCCGCACTCTTATCGCGCATGCGCGTCTTCGTTTTGCAGCCTTTGCAGGCGGCGCACATCAAACAGCTCCTGACACGCGCCTGGAATAAACTGTCTGCTGAATCTTACGCGTCCAGCGGTCAGGCCAATCATCATGTAGATCCGCTGCAAGAAGACGCGCTCGACCTACTCGCTGCCCACAGTGCTGGCGACGGCCGCCGCGCCCTGAATACTATTGAGGCTGTCTGGGACCACTACAGCGCCAAAGGGTATCTCGCTGAGATTACCCGCCCCGCTGGACTGCAAGCGGTGCTCGAACGGCGGCTTCCAAGCTACGACAAAAATGGCGAACAGCATTTCAATATCATTTCAGCTTTACACAAAGCTGTTCGTGGCAGTGACGTAGAAGGCGCACTGTATTGGTTTGCACGCATGATCGATGCGGGAGAAGACCCCAAGTACATTGCCCGGAGAATCGTGCGCATGGCCTGTGAAGATATCGGCCTGGCCGACCCGCGAGCACTCACGATTACGCTGGCGGCGAAAGATGCTTATGAGTTTCTTGGCTCGCCGGAAGGCGAACTGGCGATGGTCGAAGCGATCATCTTTCTGGCAACTGCGCCCAAATCCAATCGCACCTATACCGCCTGGCAGCAAGCCCAACAAGCCGCAAAAAAATACAGCGACGAGCCCGTCCCAATGCACATTCGCAACGCGCCAACCCAACTCATGAAAAACATTGGCTATGGCGCAGGCTACCGTTACGATCACGACGAAGCGGGTTTCGCAGCCGGGCAGTCCTTTCTGCCCGACGCTCTGACTGGGGCAAATTGGTATCAACCCACCGAGCATGGCTTCGAAAAGAACATCGCGGCGAGGCTCGAATGGTGGCGCGAAAGAAGAAGCAAAGGGGAACAATGAATAACGACAATCTTCAACGAGCATTCTTTGTCGCGCTGCTGATCGCTGTAACAATTGCTTTTGTTTGGCTAATTCGGGGCTTCATTCAACCAATTTTCTGGGCCATTGCCCTTGGCATTGTCTTTTATCCGGCACATAAACGAATTGCCGGAAAACTCTCCGGCAAGCCAACTATGGCGGCGTCGGTCAGCGTAGTGCTCGTTTTGATCGTGGTGGTGCTGCCGATAGTAGGCATTGGACTCGCCGTGACCAACGAAGCCGGCACGCTTTACCAGCAGATACGTGCCGGTGAATTCAGCCTTAGTGAAATTTACGCCGGTATTGCCGAGCGAATCCCGCAACTTGCGAGCGGCCTGGAGTCCATCGGAGTCGACATCGATCGACTATCGTCGCAGTTGTCATCGTCGGCTGTGACCGTCTCACAGTTCATTGCCACGCGCGCACTTGAGTTCGGACAGGATACGATTCGAGTGGCCGTGTTCTTTTTTCTGATGCTCTACTTGTTGTTCTTTTTTCTAAAGGATGGCCACAAAATTCTCGAAGGGTTGGTGCGGGCTTTACCCTTCGGCGACGAGCGCGAACATCATCTCTTCGAAAGGTTTGCAGAGGTATCGAGAGCAACGATTAAGGGCTCCCTCGTCATCGGGATAGTCCAGGGCGCGATTGGCGGCGTTGCGTTTGCGGCGCTCGGCCTCGGTGCGCCAGTCCTGTGGGGTGTGGTGATGGCGCTGTTTAGCATCGTCCCGGCAATCGGACCGGCACTGGTCTGGGTTCCGGCCGTCATATTTCTGTTCGCCACAGAAAGAATCGTTGCCGGCATCGTACTCGTGTTGATTGGCGCCCTTGTAATCAGTCTCGCCGACAATGTGCTGCGTCCGATACTCGTAGGAAGAGACACGCGTATGCCTGACTATCTTATCTTGCTGGCAACACTGGGCGGGCTGACGGGCTTTGGCCTCGCAGGCGTCGTAATCGGCCCAATCATCGCGGCCTTCTTCCTGAGCATATGGGAGATGGCCGTCGAGGAATTCGCAGATATGGAACTGTGACTTTATGCAGGTGCCAGGCAGTGATGCGCTGAAACCCAGCTGAGCTGCCCAAGACTTGCCAGCCGCCGAGGACAAATCGAAGGCCCGAGCCAGTTCAGTTGGCGAAGTGGGCTTTTAGAATTTGGTCGGCGTGGAGAGATTCGAACTCCCGACCTCTGGACCCCGAGACCAGCGCACTACCAGGCTGTGCTACACGCCGAACGGGCAGCAGTTTACAGCAGGTGGATACCTCACAGCCAGGTGCACGACAGGCTAGCGACCAGGTATGATCGCGAGCGTGTCACGCCACCAGACAATCGGCGCCACAAAATACCTGCCTTTTGATCATTCATGCACTTAAATCGTTGCGAGAACAAAAAATGACAATATCGATCTACGACCAATTAGTCCCCGTACTGACAGGAATGCTATCCAATCTGGATGCTATCCTGAGCAAGGCCGAAGCCGATGCGGAAGCTCGCAACATCGACCCTCAGGTCTTTCTGGATGGCCGAATTGCGCCTGACATGCTCAATCTGATCAAACAGGTGCAAATCATGACCGACATGGCGAAAGGCGGTGCGAGCCGGCTGACGGGAAATGAAGTGCCTTCTTGGCCGGACAACGAGCAGACATTTGCCGACCTGCATCAGCGACTGGCCGCCACGCGATCCCATTTAGCGTCCTTTAAACCCGAGCAGTTCAAGAATGCGGAAACGCGCTCAATCTTACTTAAATTTCCCAGCGGCGAACTCAAATTTACCGGCAAGGATTATTTCCTGAAGTTTGTCATCCCGAATTTTTACTTTCACTACACCACCGCATACGCAATCTTGCGACACAATGGTGTACAGATTGGCAAGCGAGACTTTATGGGTGGCTGACTCAGCACAGGCAACGCCCTCTCAGCAATTGCAGCTATCTCGCTACACAGCCAATCGCTGAACCTGGCCTCGCGCAAACCGTGGCTGCGGTCGGCAGTTTAGTTTTCAGGCACAGCCGGATTCGACGTGCCTGCAAACAAAGTCTTGCCGTCTGTAAAGGTAATTGAAAACACGCTGGCCGTGGGACTGCCATTGCGCGCCTGCCAGCCCTCTACTTTGAGAACCGTTCCCGCTGGCAAGTCATCCTTGCGCCATCCGCGCCTGATAAGACCGTTAGCTGCACGCGTCTCTAAGGCCCAGTTGACCACATCCCCATGCTCATCCTCGACATCGATGTAAATCCAACCGTGCGGATTCGACCATCTCATTTCTGTGACCGTGCCCGTCAATTCAATGGGCCTGTCGGCATCGAATTCTGCAGCAAAAGAGTGATGCGCAAGAACCGAGGCAGACATGAACACGGCCACGCTGCCCACAACGAGACTGACTAATGCGAGTTGTTGCTTCATATTGCTAATTCTCTTCTTGTTGTCGGGCGCGATATTCATCGCGAACATCCTTGAGATGCTGCAAGTCGCCATTGTCTTCCAGACACGCAACTTCAAGCAGCTCTTCATCTTGACTATTAAACGGCATTTCTATCGTCCAAGGCCGTGTATATGCAATCGGGTCCGCAACCGTTGCACGGTAGATGACCTGGTCGGCACCAGTCGGCGTGAACGTTTCCACTACCGTTTGTGCATGACTAATGACATCACCGGCCTCATTGAGCCATGCCTTCCCGTTAAAATTCTTCGACTCGACGACTAGCGTATCATCAATCCATCGACCGACTGAGTCACCCTGCCAAAGACGCATTTGATCGGGCAAGTGGGCACGTCCATCCAATGGAATTTGCCGCCAGGACATTCGCTCATGCAGTACAACTACGTAACCTGGCGGCTGCAGAATAAAAAATGGCGACGGCACGTAGTGCGACCGGGGCACACCGGCGACAAAGCAATGTGCAGTCGGGTCATCGTATCCCCGGTGCGGCAATGCTCGATCGTTGCTTTCTTCCCGCGCCCACGTTTGGTACGGCAACCTACCATCGGGCGGATCGACCACCTGACCGCGACTCGCCGGCATTAAGAAGTCACGCTCGCGCGCCTCGAGTCCGTAATTAGCCCCGCCGGCATCTGCCATGTAGTAGCCGCTGATATCTGGTGTTCCGTCTGCCAACCGGGAAACTTCTGCGGGCACAGACAATTGCGGCAGCGGCGAGCCCGCAGCGGCATCGAACGGTGCGTTGTCATCGGGAATCGGTGCTGGGTACCAAACCCGCTCATCTCGCTCAAAGTCACCATTTGCCTCCTCCACCTCGGCCTGACATTGATATTCGAGAATTCGATCCATCTTCGTTTGGCGATGCAGCTCCATGCGCATGGTCCACGGCCGCGTGAATACTTGTGGATCATCGATCGAAACTGCGTACTCGATCGTGTCTTTATCTAGCATCGTGTAACGCTCGGTAAGCTGCATTGCATCGCTGTGAAAATTGCCGGCAGCATCAAACCAAGTCGAATCGTTGTGATCGGTTACGTCGACTACAAATACGTCACCTTCCCAACGGCCGCGAGAATGCCCCATCCAAGCCTCTATTCCCGGATACATTGGGGGCTCTCCATTCGCATAAATCAGGCGAAAAACCTGTTGCCACTCGAAAGTTATCGCTACATGGTCATTGGTCTGAAAAATGTGAAATGGAAACTCCATATACATCATGCGCGGCACACCGGGCAGGTAGCATTTAGACAGTGGGTCGGCTGCGGCGCGCGCAGAGAAGTTCGCGTTGCGCTGCTCGAGCGCCCACGCCTGATAAGGGATTTCGCCGCCATCGACAACACCGCGGCCGGCCGGCATATCATGGCGAGCGACATGATCTTCTATGTTGTAGGATGCACGATTAGCGACTTGCCAGATGCCCTGCAGATTTGGGCTTCCCTCCGTGGTTCGCGGCAGCGATTGAGCCGACACTGCACCGGAAATAAGCATGAGCGAAATAAGGGATCGAGCAAGCATCTACGGCTCCTTCAAATGACTAGAGACCATTCGACCATGAACGCCCTCACGCATCAAGCGAGTTAGCAGCTAAGAGAAGCTACAGTGAAGATATTTGTCATCAGTCTCGCTGGGTCGACTGACCGACGAGAATCTGTCCGCCAGCAATTCGCTCGAGTCGGCGTCGCATTCAATTTTTTCGACGGCATACCCGGAAAAAATGCCGCCCAGCGCTACTTTGAGGGCACCGACCAGCGGCTTTATCGCCTCAATACTTATCGCGACCCATTGGACTCGGAAGTCGGCTGCTACGCTAGCCACCTTGAGCTATGGAAGCACAGCGCAGCGACAAACGAACCCCTACTCATTCTAGAGGACGACTGTCAACTTGACGACGATTTCGCGACAGCAGTGACAGTCGTGGGCTCGCTGATAGACCGCTACAAGTTTCTGCGCCTGCAAGATTTCCATCGACAGACGGCCAAGTTATCCAGTCATGCAACGGGGCCTATTCAACAGGTTGGCAAGTACAGCATACGCTATTTGCCCGATGTGCCTCTGTGTTTACTTGCCTATGCTGTCCACCCGGTTGCCGCAGCCAAACTGGCCGGCGCAAGCAAGATTCTCACTGCGCCAGTGGACAAATTCATGCAGCGAATTTGGGAGCACGAAGTGCCCATCTACGCATTGGATCCGGCACCCGTAAGAACGTCGTCGCATGCAACGAACTCAACCATCGGCGACAGATCAAACAAACACAAAACACCGGCACTCATGCTCGGGCGTGCCGCGTACAAACTAAGAGGCGAACTGAGTCGCGCCCGCTTTAACAAGGCACAGCGCAAAGCCATAGCCAGCTCCGGCGAAACGCCTACTTAGCGCTAAATGCGATTACCGCCGGCTTGCTTGCCGAGACCAAAAGCACTGTTCATTTTCTAAAGACCGGCTTTCCTGGTGAGCACATAAATGCCGCTGAGCACCAGGCTAGTGCCGGCCAACTGCCAAAGCGACACCGACTCGCCCAAAAAGATCCATGCCAGCACGATGGTCGAAACCGGCCCGATCATCGCGGCCATTGACGTGTTGCTGGCACCGATACGCTCAACGGCCAGCATCGTTGCGAAAACTGGAATCACCGTACATAACAGTGCATTGACGACCGACAAGCCATAGACGGGAATCGGCTGCGCCAATGCAGTGAGCGGATTCAACCAGGCGAACTGAACGACCACACCGCCCATCGCGGCCAGCATCGCATAAGACGTGAGCCGGATTGCCCCAAGCCGACCAATGAGTTCCCCAGACACGACCAAGTAGACCGCATAACTGACAGCACTGGCAAAGACAAGCGCCGCGCCCAGCGACGCCTCCGTCCCTTCCATAGTGGCATCGTGCCAGAACACGAGCACGATCCCGCCATAAGCGAGCATGAGCGCGAACAAATCTATGCGCGACAAGCGCCTACCCAAAAACACAGCCGATATCAGCACGACCAAAGTCGGATTCAGATAAAGGATTAGACGCTCGAGACCCGCCGTAATGTATTGCAAGCCCAAAAAGTCCAGGTAGCTAGCGGCGTAGTAACCCGTCAGACCGACAAATGTAAGTTTGAGGTGATCTGTCCACAGCAGTGGCGGCTTACCTCGGCTGGACCAAACCAATGCGACGGCAAAAAACGGTGCTGCAATAACCATGCGTAAGGCGATCAAGGTTGCTGCGTCGACGCCATATCTATACGCAAGCTTTACAACAATTGCCTTCGCTGAGAACAAAATGCTGCCGCCCATGGCAAGCGCCAAACCCACCAGAAAAGTGCGGCGAATATGACGAGTATCTTCCATGCCAACCTCGTCACTTGGAGCGCTCGATCTTTGTGCGAGGCGATCTTCCAGCCTCGAACGAGCAACACTTGTCGGACGCTACTCTCCGGCGTTGATGTTAAAAACGCGACTTGGGGACTGGCAGAACATGAGCATGGCTGCGCGTGGGATCATTCCGGGCGAGTACTCACGCTGCCAATGATATAACCACCGGAGCGCTCATCGAGCTCCAGCTCGACCTGGCCACGATCGCGAGCTTCTTCCAGCAATCGGCTGAACGACTCGAATCCATAGTAGCTCTCGTTGAATCCCGGTCTGCGTCGTTTTAAGGCCTGCTTCACCATCGACCCCCAGAGTTTTTCGTCGCCACGTTCGCTGATGAGTGCTTCGGCCGTCTCCAACGCGAGGTCAATGCCTTCCTGCATCCGATCGTTTGTTTCGGGCTTCGCTGTTTTCTGCTTGGCCGTGCGATTCCGACTTCGGCTGCGCGACTGGCTCTTTTGCTCTTCTTCGCGAATGAGATCATCGTAATAGATAAACTCATCGCAATTGTTGATGAGCAGATCGGAAGTGGAATTTTTCACGCCAATGCCGATGACTGTCTTGGCGTTTTCACGGAGCTTGCTAACGAGCGGAGAGAAATCCGAATCGCCACTGATGATGACAAAACTGTTGACGTGAGACTTTGTGTAGCACAGGTCGAGCGCATCAACGACCATACGGATATCTGCAGAGTTCTTGCCAGACTGACGCACGTGAGGAATATCAATCAGCTCGAATGACGCTTCGTGCATGGTTGCCTTGAAATCTTTGTAGCGCCCCCAGTCACAATAAGCTTTCTTGACGACGATACTGCCTTTGACAAGCAGGCGCTCAAGCACCTTATTGATGTCGAATTTCGCATAATTTGCGTCCCGTACCCCTAATGCGATGTTCTCGAAATCGCAAAAGAGCGCTAGATTGTTGTCTACTGAATTCACCATAGTGCGCGCATTCTAAGCGTTTCTGGCATTGCGTGCTTAGATCAATGTGTATGTCCTTAGCGCGGCCGGGCAGCCGCGGGCGCAGTTATTTGACCACTGACTTTCGCGCCTTCACAATGCTGCAAATCCTAAGGGGTGGCCAGCGGCCTGAGACACCAATGCGGTGGACCCTATGAACCTGATCCGGATCATGCCGGCGTAGGGATAGGCTTTCGTTGAGGCGATTCCGCTTATTCACCGGCACGATCGATCTACTGCGCTTAGCATATTAGGGACGATCGATGCTCAGATTACTTCTAGCCTGCCTCGCTTGCTTATCGGCCGGCGCCACTGCACAGCCGGCAATCGAGGAGATCGTTGTTTCTGGCGAGCTGCGCAATACCGACATCGATCAGCTACCCGCCAGTATCGCCATAATCAGCAATGCAGCTATCGAGCGACGTGGCGCCCGGCATTTGGACGAGGTAGTGGCGCTCGCCCCCAACGTCAACCTGGCGAGCGGCGGTTCACGCAGCCGCTTCTTTCAGATTCGAGGAATTGGCGAGCGCGGCCAATTTGCAGAGCCGCTGAATCCTTCCGTCGGTGTGTTGTTGGATGGCACTGATGTGTCCAATGCGGCAACAGTGGCTACATTGTTCGATATTGAACAGATCGAGATCTTCCGAGGCCCACAAGGCACTCGCTACGGCGCGAACGCGCTTGCCGGAATGATCAACGTCAAGACACGCGCGCCTACTGACCAATTCGAAGCGGAACTTGGCATCGACCAAGCGAACTATGACGCAGTGAGTCTTCTGGGCGTGGTATCGGGACCATTGACAGAAACCGTTTCCGGACGCGTCGCCATACAACATCACTCCGACGACGGGTTTGTTGAGAATTCATTTCTCGGCGCGAATACCAATAAACGCGACGAACTGTCACTTCGCGCCAAGCTGCGGTGGCAGCCAACAGACGAATTGCTTATCGATACGACAATCGGCCTCGTCGATTTGGACAATGGCTACGACGCATTTTCTCTCGACAATGACCGCAGTACGTTGTCGGATCAACCCGGGCGCGATGCCCAAAAGACGCAATTTGGTGCCATCCAGGCAAGCTGGGACTCACCGCGTGCTTTCAATGTCGAAGCGTCGTTAAGCAGCGCATTGAGTGACAACACTTACGGATATGATGAAGACTGGACGTTTGCCGGATTTCATCCGTTTGGCTATTCATCCACGGACTACTATCTGCGAGATCGTGCAACGCTAACGAGCGAATTTCGACTTCTATCGACGGAACAAGGCAAGCTGTTTCATGACTCCACCCACTGGGCGGTAGGCGCGTACGCTTTGAACAGCAGCGAGGACTTAACGCGCAACTACACATACCTCAGCGGACCGTTTTCCAGCACATTCGACATCGAACGCCGCGCGATGTTTGGTCAACTTGACGCGGACATATCGCACCGAGTGCGGTTGAGTGCCGGCGTCAGAGTAGAGCGTCACCGCTCCACCTATCGCGACTCTGAAAATGTGGTCTTCGATCCAAGCGATAGCCTGGTCGGCTGGCGTCTAGCAATAGATTACGACCTCCGCGACGGCCTGCTGGGATATGCACTGCTTGCGCGTGGCTACAAGGCAGGCGGATTCAATACAAACGGCTCGCTAGACGAAGACCTGCGCCGATTCGAACCGGAAACAACAAAAAACATCGAAGTCGGCCTGAAAGGCTACGTCGCAAATGATCGACTCGGATTTCGCTTGGCCGTTTTTCACATGCAGCGTAACGACATTCAAATTGCGAGTTCTACAACTCGCGTTCGCAGCAACGGCAGCACTGAATTTATCGAATTTATCGGCAATCAGGCAAAAGGCAGCAATGCTGGCGTTGAAGCCGAACTCGATTATTCAATGACAGAAAATCTCAGCCTCACTGCCAGTGTCGGCCTGTTAAGAACGCAGTACAAATCATTTGTGAACTCACGCGGCGACGACCTCAGCGGTCGCGAGCAAGCGCACGCGCCTCGGTACCAGTTTGCATTGAGTGCAACACATCAAATCAGTAATCAATGGTACTGGCAGGCAACTGTCGAAGGCCGAGATAAATTCTACTTTTCGTCGAGTCACAATGCGCAATCTCGTTCGTACTCGTTACTGAACGCGACGATTGGCTATACACAAGGGCCATGGTCACTCACCCTATGGGCGCGCAATCTCACAGATGAAGAGACATATACACGAGGCTACTTCTTTGGCAACGATCCACGCATCGACTACGCGGAACGCGGATATACTCAATTAGGCGAACCCCGTCGCGCCGGCGTCAGCGTGTCTAGAATTTGGTAGACCTCAGCCGCGCGGTCTCCTAGTTGCGCGCGACTGACCGAGCCGCGCCCGCAAGCGGATCAACGGCGTCGCGGAATTCGACCCAATCTACCCAAGAGCCATTCCAGTGATCGTAGCGAACGCTCGAACCGTCTTCGAGCAAGAGCTCTACACTGACATGATCAGCGCCGGCTATCAGGCCAATCTGATCAAGAGAAACTCGGGCAGTTGCGGCTTGCATTACCGTTGCTGCAGTATCGTATGGTGCCGGCTCGCGCCATTCGCTCAGCGGCAACTCGAAAGCGAAATCGTCTACTTCCAATAGCAATGCCTGCGGCGCGCTGGCCAATTCGTCGCTGAACGCTTGCGGCACAGTACTGGCCAAGCCAAGCCAGAGATATTCCTGGCGAGTGCCGCGCTCATTCATTTCGATAGGGCCCACATAAAGATAATCGCGTGCCGAAGTTGATATATCCCGCGCTTCGTGAGCCATTGCAACCGGAGCGCCCAATGCTGTCCAAGTTAATCCGGTACGCTCGTCTAAACGAGGCTCTATCGAATTGGTGCTCGCGCAGCCGATTAATATGGCGCTCGACGCGACGCATGACAATGCCATTAATGTCGTGTGTTTCATGATCAAAACTCCCACCAATATCCAAGATTTATAAACCGGGCCGACGTTTCTTCGTCGGCAATTCCAGGAATGCCGCCGAGCGACCGAAAGCCACGACTCGACCAGAGGCCACCGATTTCCGCTTCAAGCCGGTGTTGACCTCGAATCCGCATCAAAAAACGCAACGTCGGCTCGACAAATAGCTCGGTAGACCAGTCGACCCAATACCTGCGCGACGCAATAGCGATGCGCGGATTAATTTGCAGTCTTTGGCCCATTGGAATCCGAAAATCGAGTATGACTCCGGCTGTTTCGCCGGTATCCGTCTGGTCGTGACGAAATTCAAATATCGCCGTGTCGCCGTCCTTGAACAAACTGGAGCCGATGAAGTTGAGAGAAAAATACAACTGCGGATCGCTCGCAGGAGTTTGCGCAATGCCAGCGGACGCAACCGTCGCATCGTATTCCGTATAGGTAATGTCGCTGTTCATCTGAAAGCGATCGAATATCGGCCACGAAAATCCAACTGAAGCGCTTGTCGCCTGTGCAGTGCGGTCGCGTGCTATTCGGCGAATCTGGCTTTCGGAGTAGACGTCAAGCAATTCGTCGACGGTCAGCACAGACTGGCCAATGATTGCATTGCGTGTCATCAGGAACGGGGCTGCGTGCAGGTCCACGCGACCGTTGAACGTCAGCTTATCCGTCGCACGCCAGTTCGCCGCAAACAGCGCAGAGTTTGCCACGCCATAAGACAAGTCCATATCGAGCGCCGCGACGAGATTCCAGCGATCGGTTCGATACTGCGCTTCACCCCCAATGGCCTCGCGATCAGCAATCCCATCAACGCTTTGCAACAGTGAGAATACGCTGATATCCCAATTGCCTATGAACTGGTCAAGATCGGCACTAACGCCCACGAATTGACGCCGACTGCTGTATTCGCTGTGCGGCGAGTCCACTGGATTGCCAGCTGTGAAATTCAATACGACTTTAGGCTTAAGCCGATAGCTGCCGTGCGCACCGTCGAATCGACCCAGTATTCCGCTGCGATAAAGCGACTGGCGGCCAAGCCGCACACTCCAGTCTTTTTGTTTATCGACGATGCCCAAGTATGCCCGCGAAACTAAAGCCTGCTCCCCGGTACCTTGACGCTCATCCAGCAGGTCGTAAACGTAGACGCCGTTCACCCGGCTTTGGAAATCGAATCGATCGCCGTTGCGCCGCACATCAAGATCGAGGTACGACAACAACGCGGATTGAGTGGTTCGTGCAGGATCGGATTCAACCAATCGATATCGGTCGTCGCGGTAGTATTGAGACACGCCGCCACGCACATTCCATAACCCGTCTTCGGCGTCGCTGGTAGCAGCAAAACTTTCGCGCGATGCGTCAATTGTCGTGACCAAGCCCGCTAAGCGTTGACTCACACGCTGCGCATCAGGTCCATCAGGATATTCAGCAAGATACGCACGATAATTTGCGCGGGCCGAAACGAGATCACCGGAGCGCTCGCGAGCAACGCCCAACATCTCAAGCGCCGTATGCCGCTGGGCATACTCCGGCAGGGCCAGGAGTCCGTTGAACAGCTCGATGCTGCGCGCATGATCGCCCATCATCAGGGCACGGCGAGCCTCCATGAAAACGCCGTCTGCTTCGGCCATTCCCACCGGACTTGCCGACTGCGTTCCGCCAGCCGATTGACCGCTTATCGATACAAGCGCTTCTAGACCGTCACTCGCCTGCTCAACTTCGTCGGCAACGGCGATTAACGCATCCGGGTAATCGGCCGTGACGAGCGCCAAAAATTCTCGCGCGTCGCTTTCAGACTCGAAAAAACCAATTCTGAGTTCTTGCCAATGCCGATCACCGATGGCGCGATCGTTGATATACATGCGCAAATCATCAACCTGCGCCTCAGGACTGAGCGCTACCCGCTGAACGGCAGCCCCGGATTCCAGCTGCACGACGTAGCGCTCAGGACCACCGGGTGCGCCAGGCCCGACCAGACGTATGGGAGTGCGGCTTGATGATTGCGGCCGATCTTCAGCTCGCCGCTGCTCCAGAAACGATTCGATCTCAATTGCGCGCTCGACGACGAGTTCAGTTGCCGATTGGCTCGGCATGTCGAGCGCCGGCTCGGGCAGGCTTGCGACTATATTGCCCGCATCAACATTCAACGTGATCGTGTCGCGCTGGGACCCTTGGGTAACGGTAACTGCAGTGATTGAATCAAACTGCACCGTCAAGGTTGCTTCTTGCCCGTCCTCAGTAAAGAAAGACATTTCGCGAATGTGCGCCAACTCGCCGCTGGGGCGACGATAGATTTCGTCGCGAGACTGACGGCCAATCGCTGCTGCGCAACTCGGGTGCAGCGTCAATCGAATCTGCATCTCTCCGCTTTCACTCAACGAAGAATTCCCCAAAAAGCCTACTGGGCACGCAATTACGATTTCGGCAGAAGCCGTGTTGCCGGTCTTTGAGACGCGCAAATTTTCGATTGCGCGGTCTTGTGCGCTGAGATTAGCCGAACACAAAGTCAGTAAAGCCATACCCGCTGCAGTCAGCGCTGCGACTCGAACCGTTGAGAATGTCATAGCGCAAACATCCTCGTGTTGTGGCAGTCGTCGCATTGATTGCCAGCCGGTATGTGGTTGATTGGCTTGCCAGGTGCGCGCTGGCCGTTGTGACAGCCAAAACAAGTGCCCCTGACTTCGAAGTGATCTACCCGTGCGGCAGGCACCCACGAACTCGTACGATGGCAGGCTTCGCACTGCTCGCTCACAACGTTATGAGTTGCCGGCTTCGCGGTTGCGCGCACGCGCCCGGCCGTCGTGTGACATCCGACGCAGCGCATCGGCGTATCAACAAACATGCCGTCGATGTGGCAACTTGCACACTCGGCGAATTGATGGGAGCCGTCGAGCCGAAACCCGGTCGTAAAATGGTCGAAGCTAGAAGAAATCGCTACTTGCGAGGTCGCCGTCCCAACGACCAGCGATGCGATCAGCGAAACCGCCGCTGCTGCAAGAATTGGAATCCAGTTACGCCAGTTTTGCTTGCACACTGCTTTACCTCAGCTAGAAGCTTTCTGTGGAGTGGCAGCTGCCACATGCAGGCCCAAACCGACCTTCGTGAGGATCGTCATGGCGATGACATGACGCACAGGTTGCCCCAGTACCCGCCATGGCTTGCAGATCCTGTTGGTGACAAGTCGCGCAGCTCAATTCTCTGTGCGCGCCTGTCAGCGGAAACGCACCAACGATGTTGTGGTCGAATATCCACGCCTGCCATGCCACTGGGTTGTGACAGCTCGCGCAATCCGTACCGAAGGCGCCAGCGTGAATGTCCGCATCAACGTGGCAGTCGATGCATTCTTCCGCCGCATCGTGAAACGCCAGGTTTTCGTGACAGTCGTTACACTGCGCCTGAGCATGCAGACCGAGCAGTGGAAACTGACTCAGACCATGATCAAACAGCACATCTGCGTTCCAACTCATCTCCGCATGGCAGCTTGCGCATTGTTGACCGAGTTGACCGGCATGCGGGTCAGGTTCATGACATCCTGCGCAGTCGTTGGGCAATGCGGTCGATATTGATGTCACATGACAATCAACGCACTCGATTACGGCGTGTGCGCCAACTAAATCGAAACTAGTGGCCGACAAATGGTCGAATCCAGTGTTGGCCCAAGAAACGGAGTTGTGGCAAGAACTACAGTCTTCGCCCAGGCGGCCCCCGTGTGAATCATCGCTTTGATGACATCCGAAACAGGTTTGCGGAAGCGCGGTCTCGAGATCGACTGTATGACAAGACTGACAAGCTGCCCCTTGATGAGCCCCCTCTAAAGCGAACCCCGCAGCCATCCAGTGATCGAAGTTCGGCAGCAACCAAGACTGATCGCTGTGACAGTCCGCACAGGCAGTACCGTTGCGTCCATTGTGCACGTCATCCGGCGCATGACATGCAGCGCATCGAAGCGGCGTTCCAACAAATGTCTGATTGCGATGACAGTCAACACAAACTGCCTCTTGATGCGCACCACTCAAAGGAAATAGCGTTGTCGAATGATCGAATTCAACGTCGAGCCAGTCAGCTTCCGAATGACAATCTGCACACGCTGTCCCCAGCACGCCCATGTGAACGTCATTCTCGGTATGGCAATCTACGCATTCGTTCGGCGTCTCCCGATAGGTCAAACGGGAATCGTGGCAATCTCCGCATACTTGCGCCAAGTGTGCGCCAGCAAGCGGGAAATCAGTTTGGTCATGATCGAATGATGACTCATCGAACAATATGATTTGAGCATCGCGGCCTTCATGCTCCTGGTGACAGGAAAAACAGCCATCCAGAGCCGCGGCCGGATTACGACCATGAAACCCAGTACGGGCCGATCGGTCGGACAGAATTTCAATATGACAAGCGCCGCACAGTGAATCCTGGCTATCACCGTCGTTTTCGACATGACAGCTGTTGCAGTTTTCTTCCACGGCCTGATGGACTTGCACCACCGGTCCCGGCATGACAAGGCGCTGCAAATTGAGCCTCTGAGCATCAGCACGCCCAGGCAGCGCAAGCGTGACAAGAGCTGTCACTAGACACGCACCGAAAGCTGCACAACGGACGAACTCATATCGCATTAGTAGCTATGCACCGCGTAAACATGCACTACCACAGTTATCACCAGTACGATAAAGAACGGCAGATGAATCTTGTGCCAGAGCGCGAATAGGCGCTGATACGCCGTAAATTCGGCGACTCGGCGTACCTGAGTGAGATGCCGCGCAATGTAGCGGGCGGTGACTTTTCTAATCTTGCGCCGATCCGCCTCAATCGCAGGCGAGTAAATCGACTCGGCAATGATTTTGCGCTTGGCAAATGCAGCCAGCCGACGCTGCTCTTTGCGCGTTTGATAAATCAAACGAAATGGCAGCGCGAAGCAATCCAAGAGACTCTTGGGCGGCGACAGTACCTGCTTGTCGAATTCTGCGACGCGCTGAACAAGCTCTGGAAGAAATACCATCGATTGCGCGCACTCTGGAAACTCGGAACGCATTCCAGCGGCCATTTCTTTGAGGCTTGCTTTTCGGGAATTCAATCCCCGAAAAATTTTCGAATAAATGAATCGGCCAATGATTCCGCTACCCGCAACCACTAAGGCCGAGTAAAGCGCAATACGGCTGTTCAACGAGCCAAGCGTGAAATTGCAATGGTATAGCGCCGCTATCGGACCAATGATTCCTAAGACTTGATGATTTCTAAACCAGTCTCTAGTCGCGCCGAGAAATGCTAGAAATTTAAGCCGCTTTCGCACTGGATAAACCAGCAACACGAGCATACAAGTCAGAGCGAATATGCCGAGCGCGTATCCAAATCCGCGCTCCGCATTTAGGTCGCTGAAGTCACGATTCGCATACCCAATGTATATAAAGGCTGCCGCAGAGGCGAAACCTAATTGCGTCTTAAAGCGCGTATAAAACTTTGATAGAAAGCCATCAATGGACCATTTCCGCGATTCGGTAAGCGGAGGAATTCCATGCACATGCGACGATTTAACTGCCATCCTTGCCTCGTCAAAAAACTTACGACCAGCGCTCTTCCTAAGCGCTATGCGATTAATTTGAGCTTAGAAACTCATTCGCGCGTAACGTACCAGAGGAAGCACTCTCTGACTAAACTTCGTTCTCCGATCGTGAGACGCATCACACTTCAAAAAAAATCACCGAAACAGAGTGCTCGAAAAAGTACTTGCTTCTCAAGTGTCGCAAATGAGTGACGGGTAAAAAGTAATTTCTTGCTTATGTTATTACTGACTTGAGCATCGGATTTTGAGACCTACACTCCAATCCGAACTTGATTACTTGATGACTGGATATCGTTTCGCGCACTCACCATCTAGCGATTCGAAAACACTACCCGGTTACCAGCCAAAAGAGTGATTGGAGTTTACGGTTGCTTCTAGAGTTCTAGAGGCGAACTAACACCAAGGAGGGAGTTAGTCATGATAAGGATGCGAATCAAATGCCGAAACGCAAAAGCGCAATTGCTTCTGCGCTTGTTGGCGTCACTGCGAATATCCACGCAGACGGACTCCTCTCCAAATCTTTCGCTAGTACAGAAAATCATCAAGTTGAGGTGCCGGTATGCCCCATATTAAGCAGCGCATTGGAAACACAGTGCGAGCAGTAACCCTCTTGGGTTGCGCCACAATAGCCACCGCGTCGTTCGCTGGCCCCCGCGAGCAAGCAAAGCGCATTCATGATCGCCTCGTCGGAATTCCGCCAACTGCGGCGGTGCTTGATGCGATGGAGGCCAAGGTTGCAGCAGGCGATGCAGTAGGCGCGGCTATGGACGCGATGCAGCACCCAGAGTTTTACAACACCACAGTGCGAGAACTCGCAACACCTTGGACCAATCGAGAGTTTTCTCAGTATGCGGATCTAAACGATTCCACTGCAACAGTCATTGGCATGGTTCGCGACGATGTGCCGTTTGACCAAGTCCTGTACGAAAACATTGTCTATGTCGGATCTGCCGCGGCTACGGATGTGCCGTATTCGCAAACTGACAATAGTCACTACGTTGATCTGCAAGAAAATCGCGTTGACCTGAGTAACCCAGCGAACTTGGTTCAGCAGCAACAGTCTGCACTGCCGAGCGCACCGATTGGGGCAGGAGAGACGGCAGGAATCATGACGACGAGGGGTTTCGCAGAATCGTTTTTCGTGGCCGGTACAAACCGTGCACCGATTCGATTCGCAACCGTGAATATGATGTGCATGGACATGGAAGACTTCCGCGATGTCACAGCGTGGCCGGATAGAATCCGCCAAGACGTTTCCAGATCACCGGGTGGAGATAGCAGCCTCTTCTTGAACGACTGCCTGGGCTGCCATACCGGCCTTGACGGTCTGGCAGGTGGACTTGCCTATTATGACTTTGACGAAGACACGCAGCAGATTGCTTACACGCCTGGCGTAGTACAACCAAAATTTCTGCGCGAAGCCGGCACATTTTCGTATGGCTACGAAACCATTGGTGACTCTTGGATCAATTATTGGCGCACCGGTCCCAATGCATTCGTAGGCTGGAATGGCCCAGGCTCCGGCATGGGTGCAAAGAGCCTCGGCATGGAGCTGGCACAAACGCGGCAATTCTCTCAGTGCCGTGTAGAACAAGTTTTTGAACAGGTTTGTTATCGCGCACCAAACGGCGCTACCGATCAACAGGCGGTCCAGGACATTGCAAATATTTTCGAAGCGAATAATCGCAGCATGAAGCGTGTGTATGCAGAGACAGCTGCGTACTGCATGGGCGAATAGATCCAGGTAGCCCCAAAGACTTCATCGCAACAGGTTAAGGAGAACACGGTTGTGAATAATCAAACCTCAATGCTGCGTAACACCTCACAAGGTTCGCTACGTAGAAACATATTAAACGTGCTTTGCATCGTCATTATTGCAGCCACTACGAGTGCCTGTGTTAGAGACGAAACAGACCCAGCAAACGCAAATATAGCGGCAACCGGCACAGGTGCGGCTGGCGGCGGCGCAACCGGCGGAGGTGCGGCTACCGGAGGCGACGCGGGCACGCCCACTGATACGACACCTGATCCAGTTGACCCCAACCCACCACAAGAACCGCCACCCATAGCTGATCAAATCCTGTTCGAACAAACGCTCTATCCGCATCTAGTCGATGCCGCAAACTTCTGTGTCGTTTGCCACGCGGCGACGCAAATTCCGTTCTTCGCTGCTGCAGACGCCACTGCTGCATACAATGCGCTTGTTTCACAGCAGAAGGTGGATCTGAACACGCCGCTAAATTCCAGAATCTATCTGCGGGCGGCAATAGATCGTCACAACTGCGGTGGCGATGCAATCTGCGATCGAATTGCTGGTGACTTCTTAACGGCAATCAATAGTTGGACTCAACAAGCTTTGCCACCGATACCGGCTGGCGGACAAATACTGTCCAGCGCGGCGACTAGCTTCGCAGAGGGTTTGGCAAACAATAATGCACGCATAGTAGATAGCCAGATCGCGCTGTTTGAGTTTTCTGAAGGTGCCGGCGATGTCACTGTCGACAGCAGTGACGCCGGCAATCCAATTACGCTAAACATCCAAGGTATGGAATGGGTCGAAGGCGGCCTGCGCAACGCATCTGGCAAGGCACAAGCAAGTGTCGACGACAGCCGCAAACTCTTTGATGCGATTATGCCAGTAGGAGAATATACGATTGAAGCGTGGGTCATCGCAGAAAACACGACGCAAGATGGACCGGCTCGAGTAGTCAGCTACTCCAACGGTACCAATGAACGCAATTTTACGCTGGGCCAGAACGCCATTTATTACCAACTCCGCAGTCGCACAAGCTTATCCGATGCGAACGGAACGCCACCACTGGAAGCGCTGACGCCGGAAGTCGACACAATACTCCAGCATGTCGTAGCGACGTTCGACTCCGACGTCGGCCGTAAGGTTTACATCAACGGCCAACTCAGCATTGAAGAAGATCTGCCGGCAGAGCTTGTCTGGGCCAATGATCACATTTTGGTGCTTGGCAACGAAACCACCGATGACCGATTGTGGCAAGGCATCTTCAATATGGTGTCCATTCACAACCGCGCTCTATCTGCCGCCGACGTCCTGCAAAACTATCAAGCTGGCGCGGGCCAGCTAACAACCTTGCAATTCGACATTTCGAGCATCGTAGGCGGACAAAGCATGATTCAAGTTCAGGCCGCGGCAATCGACGATGCGTCCTATCTCTTTGCCACTCCGGTGTTGGTAAGCGACGTTGTGCCGCTGCGCGTGAAGAATATTCGAATCGCTGTTAACAACAGCGTGCCGGTCGCCGCTCAGGCGTTTCGCCGAGTAGACATCAACGCGATGCAATCGGGTACGCTGCTGTCGCCGCTGGGATCTGTCATCCCGGTGGCCATGGGTCCTGAGATGGATCAATTTCACCTCGAGTTCGAAGCCCTCGGCGATCAGTTTGGACTCGCAGAAGCCATTGCGCCAGCCACGCCACCGATACCGCCGCCAAACGTGCCTGAACCCGTTATAGGTGTACGCACATTCTCGCAAGTGAACAATACGATGGCCGCATTGACCGACGTAGATCCCGGTAATGCCGCCGTCGCCGGTGAGTACGCTACTTTGAGAGACTCTTTACCGCCGACGTTCG
>JAHEEO010000170.1 GCA_024640665.1 Rhodospirillales bacterium
GGAAGCTGAAGACCGTTTATTGGCATCAGGCCGTGGTAGTGCCGTACGAGGGTGGCTGGCAGGTCAATGCAGATATAAATGGCGGCAAATGGGCTTCAGACCAATTGCCGCCGGATCGACCCCCCACCGTTGAATACGAAACATGGCCGGGTACCTACTTGCCGCCATTTCATTTTGCGAATCCGGTGCTCGGTGCCGAACATGTTGATTATGGCAGCTACGCCGATGCGTCCGCCTATACGAACTTGGATCGGGAAGCGCTGCTGCGAGAAGCCGGTGTGTTAGCGCAAGAAGTGCAGCTGCTCGAAGACGAAAACTCAATTGAGAACCTGCAGCGCATTTATGGTTTTTATATTGAAGAGGGCTTCTGGTCAGAAGCGGCGAGCCTGTTTGCCGACGACGCGACAATCGAGATAGCTGGCAGCGGAGTGTACGAAGGGCAGTCGCGGGTTCTTGAATACTTGCGTTCTCGGGGCGCCGAATATCCTCAGAACGAGCGCTTATTCGATCGTATGCAGCTCCAGCCTATTGTTCACGTCGCGCCTGACGGCCAGTCAGCGCAGGCGCGCTGGCGCTTGTTTGCGCAAGAAGCGCAATCTGGCGAATTTGCGAATTGGGGTGTAGGCGCTTACGAAAACACTTATATCAAAGACAATGGCATATGGAAGATTCAAAGCCTGCATGCGCATCATAAGATGTATTCGCCGTATGAAGATGGCTGGGGCGTCACGGCGTTAGCAAATGACGGACCTTCGCTGACGCTCCCGCCAGATCAACCGCCAACGCGCAACTATGCAGCTTATCCGGATGCCGAGACCTTTCCGTTTCACTTTGCAAACCCGGTTACCGGCGCGTCGGTATATGACGAAGCAGCGGCGAGCTTTGCGACGGCAATTGATGCAAGTGCATTCGATGCGACGCTGGCTGCAATCGATACACGCATTGAAAGGCTCGAAGACAACGATCAGCTAGAGAGGTTGAACGCGATTTATGGCTACTATCTCGCGCACAGTCAGTGGGACAATCTAGCGGGAATTTTTGCGCCGAACGGAAGCATCGAAATCGCCATGCGCGGAGTTTATATTGGCCGGCCTAGTGTTCGGCGGAATCTGAATTTGTATACCGAACTCGGTATGCATCACGGGTTGCTGCACAACCACATGCAGTATCAACCAGTGATCACGATTGCTGACGACGGCGCGACTGCGAAAATGCGCTCGCGCGCTTTCAGCATCATGGGGCAATACGAGGCGTACTCCATGTGGATGGGCGGTATCTACGAGAATGACTTGGTCAAAATCGATGGTGTTTGGCAGATCCAGCGTGACCAAGTATTCAACACCTATTTTGCGCCTTACGCTGTCGGCTGGAAGGATTTGGGGCCGCGACCACCGCCGGGTATTACAGATTCCAATCCGCCCGATGCACCGCCTTCGCATCCGTTTGACATGTTTCCGGTTGCTTTCGTGCCGCCTTATCACTATCCGAATCCTGTCACGGGAAATGCCGTGATTTGGCCGATTCAGGACTGATTTTTCGCGATGTCCAGCTTAGGCGGGTAACGGATGGCTATTCTGCTCAGCGATGGCGGTACATTAAAGCCGACCACGGAAAAGCAGACAGCGGGCGGCTACGGGCGAATCGAAATCGGGAAGCCTTTGGCGGTAGAAATGCGGACGTTTTTCCCGGGCCGAATTCGCCGTGAATGGGGCAATAAAGCGGAGTTGATGGTCACCACGCAAACCCGTGTGGGTCCGTCCAATGAGACTGCTCCGCGCATCATCAATATGCTCATCAAAGGTTATGATTTCCGCTCGGCCGAACCCATTCGCAGTTACGGCGGGCATATCTACGGCGACGGAATGTTGTACTACACGAAGTCTTACACCGGTGCGACGTTGCGAACTACGGTCCGAGGTGTAGAGCTGAACAAGATTGGCGGGGCGTCGTTTGACGCACTAACCGATACATTGAAGTCCCTGGGAAAGCTCGCGCATTTCACCGAGTTTGTGCCGTATTTGTCGGCTGCGGGTTTGGCAACGCGAGTGGTGCAGTCGTTGCTGAGAGTTTTGTTGCGTAACGACCGACTGGCGATAGCCAGCCAAGATTTGTATTTCGATTCCACTGACGACCACATTCTGCAGGCTGGTCGCTACGTGCTTTGGCCCGACGGCACCGGTCCAAGCGAAGACGAAATGATGCAGGACTTCCACCTGGCGGGTCGGGGAGGCACAAAGGCTAATCTGCTTGTGGATTCGAAGAACCGTGTATATAAGGGATCACCTTACTTCGTGCTGCGGATCGAAGGTAAGAAGAAGTCCGGCTACGAGCAGTTTGCGATCGGTGCGGGTTCGGCTGCATTGCTCGAGAAGTGGGCTGATCGCAAGCTCGGCCAGTCCGTTTTTGGCGCGGTGCAGGATCTCGCTCGCCAAGTAAATGATGCAAAGCAGTTGTCAGCCATTGGCGAACTAATGGACGAACTGCGAAGTGCGCGCAAGAAGTCAGTGCGCGCTAAGCTGGTCACTCGTATCAAGGCCCATCATGCGCTCGTATCGAAAGACAACAACGACGTGCTGGCAAGACTGCTGCAACCCGTCGTCCGTTCATAACGTGGATTGAGTTGGTGCGCCATACTGGTGGCCAACTTGATGATGTCCGGTTATGGTCCTAGCTATTCTATAAAGATTGATACCTGGCGAGATACGATCGCGACACTTCGTGAGGCGACAGTGTCACAATAGGTGAAAATCTCAACAATCATGGGGGTATTCAAATGCGACCAACAAGGTTTATCGCTGCGACACTAATTGGCCTTGCCGCTTGCGGTTTGACAGCGTCGGCACAGCAACTACTGCCTGGCGAAAACAATGCGCGAGTCAGTGCAATCCCAGGCGTTGTCGCTGCCGGCACCCGTTGGCAAAGCGTTTGGGCCGACTATGTTAGTGCCGACGGCATCTCTGGCACTGCCGATGGCGGCGTAATTTTTGCGCAAGAACAGACGGATTCGATAAAGAAGCTCATGCCCGACGGCACCGAATATACGTTTCTTGAAAACTTGTACGGTATCGGTTCGGTCTCTGTGGATGTCGAAGGTCGCCTGTTCGGCGTCGAACGAACTTGCACGGAGCCACTGAATCCCGAGTTTGCGGGCTGTAATGTTCTGACTCGAGTTGTTCAGCTTGCGCCGGAACGAAGGCTATTGGCGAATAGCTTTGCAGATGGCCGTCCATTCGGCAGGCTGAATGACTTGATTGCAGACGGTAACGGCGGCGCGTTTTTCACGGTCGGTGGCGCGTTTCACGTCAATCGCGACGGCCTCGTGAGAGTTGTCGAGGACCAGAACATTCGTTCCAATGGCATCATGTTGAGTCGTGACGGACGGACCCTGTATGTCACTAATCGGACAGCCGTCTTGGCTTTCGATGTGGCACGAGATGGTGCCACTTCAAATCGGCGTGTTTTTGCAGAGCTCAATGGTGATGACGGCGGTGACGGCATGGCAATCGACTCGGAAGGACGGCTGTATGTGACGGCCAATACCGGGGTGCATGTTTTGTCGAGAAATGGCGACCACCTGGGCGTTATTCCAACGCCAAGGCGCGCAATTACCATTGCATTTTCAGGGCCTAATAAACAGACTTTATACGTACCTCAGGTTGGATCAATCGGTGCAAACGGGCAGCAATTTGCGAATCCAGAGGGGATGCGCACCATCGGCATGACGATATATACATTGCAGATGCAATCACGCGGATACGAAGGTCGGCCAAAGTAGTGCAATTGTGGATTGCAGCAAACGGCTGGGCTCACTGCGGTTTTTTTGGGAGCGGTAGAGCGTGCTAAGCGTTATTAGATGGATAGCAGTCACAGCCGTATGCTTTGCCTGCGTTGGGTGTGCAGTTTTGCCGCAAAGCGATCCGCTTTCGATCGACGTGGCAGGCATCGAACCGCTGCCAAGCGAAGGATTGGAGATGCGCCTGGCAGTGCAGTTGCGAATTCAAAATCCTAACAACACGCCCATAGAATATAGCGGTGCGGCACTTGACCTCGATCTCAATGGACGAAGGTTGGCCAGTGGCGTTAGCGATCGTGCTGGCACCGTCGCGCGATATGGTGAGACGGTATTGACGGTGCCGGTGACAATCTCTGCATTCAATGTAGCGAGGCAGTTGGTCGGCTTCCTCAATAATTCAGCGCCTACGGATATCAGTTATCGAGTGCGCGGCAAGCTCGAAGGCGGGCTGTTCGGTACGCGGCGGTTTTCCGGTGAAGGGTCCTTCGCTTTAGAAATGCCCCGAGCGGCATCGTCTGATCTCTAGGCGGGCTTTTGGTTTGATGTAATTGGAGTCTCAAAGTGGCAGAAAGATTTATTGAATACTCACATGACGGTCAGACTTTAGAGGGGTTTTTTGCCTGGGACGAATCGCGGTCAGGTCCGCAGCCGGGCGTGCTCGTTTCCCATGCGTGGGGCGGCCGCACTGAGTTGGAGTGTGACAAAGCGCGTGAGCTAGCCCAACTGGGCTATTGCGCATTTGCGCTCGACTTGTACGGCAAAGGCGTACAAGGCAGCGGCCCAGAAGAGAACGCCAAGTTAATGCAGCCGTTTCTGGCCGATCGCGCCAAGCTGCAGTCGCGAATGGCCGCAGCGCTCGCTGCTTTGCGTGCACAGCCCGAGGTGGATTCGAAACGTGTCGCCGCATTAGGTTATTGTTTTGGCGGCCTGTGCGTTTTGGATGTGGCCCGGACGGGAACTGATGTGCGGGGCGTCATCAGCATGCACGGCCTGTTCAATCCGCCCGGTAATACAGCAGGTACGAAAATAACGGCTAAGGTGCTCGCATTGCATGGTCACGATGACCCGATGGTCCCAGTCGATATGGTGAATGCACTGCAGGAAGAACTCACCGCAGCTTCAGCAGATTGGCAAATTCATGTGTTTGGCAACACGATGCACGCGTTCACCAATCCCAATGCAAATGATCCCGCTCACGGCACGGTTTACAACGCGGCGGCCGACCGGCGTTCTTGGGTGATCACTCTCGACTTTCTGGACGAAGTACTCGCATAAATCCGGTATTTTCGCGTTTTGACAAGCCAAATATATCGGGCTATTTTTAGCATATGAGTTCCAAGGCAGGCTTTATCCATCGAGTGCGGTCTATTGCGCTGACCGCCGCGTTGTTCGTGCTGCTCCAGTTTGGGCAGTCTGTCGCGTTTGCACACGATTTACTGCCTGACAGTCATTCCCCTGATCACACCTGCGAAATATGCATGGTGGTTGCCAATCTATCAGCGGCTAATGCCAACGGTTCCCAGTTGTTCGTTGCGTTGGAAATGCGGCATGTCTTCGTTGCCGCTCATCAACTTGCCTTCGGGTCCCGTGACATTCTTAGATCCCCAGCCCGGGGGCCGCCCGGCACTTTCTAAATTTTTCGATTGTCTGAAGCCGCGTCTCGCCTGAGACCGGCGCATAACGGTATTCGATGTTAGGAAGTCATCATGAGATTAGTAAGGATCTTGCGCCTGCTCGCCGCGGCGTTTGCCTTTCACGGCCTAAGTCCAGCGATTGCGCAGAGCGTGCTGGAAGAAATACACGTTACGGGTGTGCCGATCAATCAGTCTCCAGGCGAGCTTGCGCAGTCTGTGACGGTGTTGCGCGATGAAACGCTCGATCGTATTCGTGCCGGTAATTTGGGTGAAACGCTGGCGGGGCAGTTGGGCATCAGTTCGTCATTCTTCGGCGCTGGATCTTCGCGACCCATTATTCGGGGTCTTGCGGGTCCGCGCGTGCGGACGATGGAAGATGGCATCGATTCGATGGATTTATCCGGCCTCAGTATCGACCATGCAGTGAGCATCGATCCGCTGGTCGCTCAACAGATTGAAGTCTTTCGTGGGCCAACAACTTTACTCTATGGAAGTGGCGCGGTCGGCGGGGTCATAAACACTGTCACCAATCGTATTCCCGAAACCGCGCCTGCAGACGGGCTGGACGCAGCGATCGAATTGCGCGGCGATTCCGTATCCGATGGGCAATCCGCAGGTATCGCGGTTGATGGCGGTGGCGCCAACGTGGCATGGCATCTGGACGCGGCGAGTCGAAGCGCCGACGATTACGAGATTCCTGGTTTTGCCGACTTAGATGCAATTGTATTGGAGTCAACCAGTGAACCGGCAGGTATTGTTCCGAACAGCGATCTCGAAACAGAGAGTCTCGCCGCCGGTATCAGTTGGTTGGGCGACAATAGTCTGTTTGGGGTCGCCGTCAGTTCATTCGCCGCCAACTACGGATTGCCAGGGCACCACGAAGAAGAAATCGCAGCAGCTGTTCAATCGAATTCCGACAGCGAGTTCGCGCGAATCGATCTGGAGCAAACCCGGGTCGATCTCAAGGGTGAATGGTTTGGCGTCTCTGAAGGCATTCAGGTGATCAATTTTCGGGCTGGAGTCAATGACTACGCGCACGTCGAACTTGAAGGGGGTGCGATTGGCACGCGCTTTGACAATGAAGCGTTTGAAGCACGCATCGAAGTCCTACACTCACCCTGGGGGCGCTGGCAGGGCGCAATAGGTGTGCAGTTCGGGCAGCGGAAGTTTTCGGCGATTGGCGAGGAGGCATTCGTTCCGCCCGTGGATACGGGCAGTGTTGGCTTGTTCATGATAGAGCAGCGCGACACCGATT
>JAHEEO010000171.1:0-2716 GCA_024640665.1 Rhodospirillales bacterium
GCATGCGGCAATATTGAAACAACGATATCCCACTCAAACACTAAATGAGTGCCCAGCTGCACGAAAAACACCGGCCCAATCCAAGAGAATGCGACGTTGTCCAAGATGCGCTTGGTATCTAAGTACGAATCGTGATCAACGCGCTTTTCGAAATACTCTTCGCGCAAAATCAGGCCAGCCATATACGCGCCGACCGCTGGATGAAACCCAAAGTAGTAGGCAAGCACGCCCGCACTTACTGCGATTGTCAGCGCGGCAAGCGTTGCATATCTCCCCCCCTCAAACGCCAACAGGTGTTTGACACCGATAGGGCCAAAAAAGGGTACGCGTGCAAACCATCCAACTGGCTTATGCGGCAATAGCCAAGCAGCCGCTATCCATACCAAGGCGAAGAAGACAATAATTTTCAATACAACCAAGCCAATATCATTGACGCTCGGCGTACCGTCGCCGGTGACCAATGGAACAACTACGGCGACTAGCGCGAGGGACGCTATATCGTCCAGCAATGCCGAACTCATGATTCTTGTGGCTGCCGGCGTCGCGGATAGCCTTTCATCTTTCAGGCAAGCCATCGTCAGAGAAACTGCTGTCGCCGTCATTGCCAATCCACACATGAGTGCGACGCCGACATCACCCCAGAACCAATACGCCAGCGAATATGCCGCCACAAACGGGGCCGCCGCACCAAAGAATGCTATGCCCCAACTACGCTTAGCGCTTTGAATAAAATTGCTGGTACTTTCCTCGAAGCCGATTGCAAACATGATGACAATGATGCCGAGCTCGGCAAACTCGCGAATAAACGGGCTTGGTTCATGCGGCAGAAAACCCACATTGACGAGCAGAAAGCCAAAGAACAAAAAATAGAGGACCGGCGTGAGACGCGTAAACCTTGCCGCCACGACCGCTGCAAAAACAGCCATCCATATAATGATGAGTTGCTCTAGCGCTTCCATTGAATACCCCGCGACGCCATTATCGTCTTTGTGTGATCAGTTGATCTTTTGTATGTAGCATAGTCGACAACCCAGCGGACCCGTTTAGTCGTTGCATATAAGAGTAATATTGAGAGTCTCTTATAAGTGATTGTTACGCAGCGGTTACGCCGCATTGAAACACACAATCTCTATGTCGAGACATACCATACGATGAATCGCAAGATCTATAACGTGCTGTTCCTTTGTACGGGCAACTCCGCGCGGAGCGTAATAGCGGAATGCATATTAAATCGGCTCGGCGGCGGGCGATTCAAGGCGTTCAGCGCCGGGAGCCAACCAAAAGGCACGGTCCACCCGCATGCATTGGATTTACTAAAACGTCAAGGCTTTGACGTCACTGCGCTCAGATCGAAGAGCTGGGATGAGTTCGCTGAATCAGGAGCCCCACAGCTCGACTTCATTGTTACCGTGTGCGACAACGCCGCAAACGAGGCCTGCCCGATTTGGCCCGGACAACCGATGAGTGCGCACTGGGGAATTCCAGACCCCGCCGCGGCAGAAGGATCTGAACAGGAGATAGCGCTGGCATTCGCCGAAGCATTTCGCATGTTGACCAATCGCATTGGCGATTTTGTAAACCTTCCAATGGCTTCTCTTGAGCAACTGACGCTGCAAAAGCGGCTCGACGACATCGGCGGTATGGCGACGCTTTCGAACACCGGCTCCGAAGGCCTTGAACCATGACCGTATCGTCCATTATTCCATGCCTAAGCAACAGTCTTTCCTGCTTGACTAATCTGCGCCAGCAGAATGCGCGATAGAGACGCTCAATAATTCGAGTTTATTGCTGCGCTGGAATTGCTACTTCAGGGCTTTCGGTGTCTCGCGCTTGTTTAAACGCAGCAATAGGAGTCTCGCTGCGCACCTGCTCCAGCCAAAACACACCGTCGTAGACGCCGCTATTGCCGCGTGTAGATGCAAAGTCGATGTCGCCGTCCGCATCGAGGTCGCGTGCAATAAACATGTCGAACATGCCGCGTTGCCGGCGCGAAAAATCATGGCGTATCCATTCATCGCCCATTCTGCCCGCATTCTCATACCAAGCCAGCCGTCCGAGCGTGCCGTTCGGCGTGGGCACGTCGCTGATGCGCGCGCTTTCGCCCGTTGCGCTTGGACCGCTCATACCGCTATACCCTCCCGTCATGATGTCGGGATCACCGTCGCTGTCGATATCAGCAACTCTTATACCGACGATGGTATCCGGCCCATAGTGATCTATTAAGTGATAACGCCATGCGGAACTCGCCGACGCGGGCTGCTCCAGCCAAAGGAGGCGTCGACCCAATAACGGCGGTGTATCCATAGTCACGATGTCAAGGCGGCCGTCTCCGTTTAAGTCCACGTAGTCCATATTGAACGCGTGCACTGTCAGGTCTTTGATTTCTGTCGCGGCGGGCGTCAACGTGACCGGATGCTCGTGAAATTCAAACCCCCCGTCCTGGCTCGTGTTTTCAAACCACATCATGCGTCGTTCAGCAACGGAACCCGCAACGATGTCCAGATCTCCATCACCGTCCAAGTCGACCGGTTCAGCATTGATAGGCCACGGCACCCGAGTCAGTACATGCTCTTGCCAAGACGCATCGCGCAACGGTTCTCCGACAATTTCGAAATATGAAATCTCTTTAGGTTCCTGCCGAGCAACCTCTGGGTTTTGGGCGCCCTTATTAGGCGACGTGACTTCCAAGCGGCCATCGCCGTTGAAGTCCGCCAAA
>JAHEEO010000171.1:2726-6643 GCA_024640665.1 Rhodospirillales bacterium
AGCGACGCGTATGTTCTTGCCCGGATTTTCGAAATAGATGAGATGCGACAGCTCACACGCAACCACCAAATCGAGAAAACCGTCGCCATTCATATCGCCGATGGCAACATCTTCGGCAGCACCTGCTTCGCTGCCGTCCGCAAGGGTGATTGAGTGCCAGACAGTAGGGTCAGCTGTGCCGAAAGCGATGCGAACATGGCCTTCCGGGACGCCATCATATTGGTCGTCTGATTCGTGCACCGACACGATATCGATATAGCCATCGCCGTCAATGTCGGCCAATTCGAGACCGTCGCTACCCCGCAGCTCGATTCCGCTGGAGGCCTGGTCATCTACGATATGCTCACGCCAAGATATATAAGATCCGTCGGCCGCTCTGGCGCGGCTCAGGGCGTCAGCAAAATTTTGCGCATTAGCAGTTGGCGCCAGCAACAAGAAACCGACGCAAAAAAGGGTATATAAACGCATCCCATTGCCTCCCTACAGCATTGCAGAGAAGCCTACACGAGATCTTTCACACCGCAAACTAAGGCGCAGAAGCATTCACCGACTGTCGTGCCCGCCCTTTAAGGCCGGCGCTAAGGCGTCAGGGGCGGCGAGAGTCCGACTAGGCGTCGAAATCGTCCCAGTCAGCCAATTGCTCACGCAATGCCTTGGCGTCTCGCAATTCTTCAACAAGCTTCCACGAATGGCGAGCCGTATCGCGTTTTGTTTCCATCGACTCCACGAAACTATCGAGGTCCATATCCGGATCGGCGAACAACTCAATGCCATCCATGTCCTCATCAGACTCATTTCTCATCTTACTCATGATCGCCCTTTCAGGTTTGTTGTGGCAGTTAAAGCAGCTAATTAGATGCTCAAAAGCGTGCGGGAAATATATTCCTTTTTTTATCCTTGTCAACAAAAATTAATCTAAGTAAGTTCAGTTACTTACACTGACAATCGCCATTCACCGTGGCGGCTCGCTTGAGAAAAGGGGCCGGTGGGCGCACAGTCCCGACTTCCATTCAAGCCTGAGACCGAAAAGATGTCGGAGACACAACGCCAAGACCACTGGAACGCGTTGCATAAACACGCCGAGGAAGGCGATACGGCCTCCCTGCAAACGTTACTCGAGTCGCTGGAACCTTCAGAAACGCTCCGCGCCTTTTTCAGACTCTCGGCAACGGATCAACGCAGACTCATCGAGCTGGTCGACCCGGAACGAGCGGCCGACCTGCTCGATGACATGCCCGAAAGCCATGCGGCCGAACTGCTGGAGACTCTTGACGCGGCAACGGCTGCAAGCATTGTTGAAGAGCTGTCGAGCGACCACGGTGCGGACCTGCTAGGCGAACTCGGCGAAACTGAAGCCAAGGCTATTCTCGAAGAGATGTCGCCGGCTAATGCCGACGAAGTCCGGGATCTGATTGCTTACTCAAGCGGCGTTGCCGGCAGCCTGATGGGGCCTGAGCAGTATGCGTACCCGGACACTGCAAATGTCAGCGTTTTTTTAACCGATCTTGCGGCTAAACGTGATTCCGTCGAGCAACTGCCGCAACGCGTTGTACTGACCGATGACCGCGGAAGACCAAGCGGCGCAGTCGATATCGTCGACATCTTACTTGCAGCGCCGGATGCTTCGTTGCACTCGCTGGCACGATCTGTCGCAACAGTGCCCGTAAACGCGACCCTTGAAGAACTCGAAGAATTCTTCGATCGCTATGAATCCAGTGGCGCTCCAGTAGTGGACCACAATGGCCGTCTCGTAGGACGCTTACGTCGCCGCGCCTTCGCAGATGAACTGTCCGAACTTGCACAATCGAACCAACTAAAAGTGCAAGGCATCGTCGGCGGAGAAGAACTTCGCGCAATGCCTTATCCTTTGCGCGCGCGTCGCAGATTGTCATGGCTCAGCGTCAACATCCTGCTGAATATACTTGCAGCAAGTGTCATCGCGTATTTTCAAGATACGGTAAGCGCCGTCATTGCCCTCGCGGTATTTTTGCCCATCGTCTCCGACATGAGCGGCTGCTCCGGTAATCAAGCCGTTGCAGTAAGCCTGCGTGAACTCACGCTCGGCATAGTAGAAGTCGAAGATGTATTTCGAGTTTGGTGGCAAGAAGTATCCGTCGGCCTGGTTAATGGACTTGCACTCGGTTTACTTATCGCTGGGGCGGCTTACCTTTGGATCGGCAATCCATGGCTTGGCGCAGTCGTCGGCGTAGCGCTCGGGCTGAACACCGTTATTGCTGTCTCTATTGGCGGCACCGTGCCACTGCTGTTAAAACGTTTCGGCGCCGACCCAGCAATAGCCTCGGGCCCCGTACTAACGACCATCACAGATATGTGTGGGTTCTTTTTGGTATTAGGACTGGCCACTTTGGCCCTGCCTTTACTCGTGTGAGCGCAGTACTTGGCAGCAGCTAAAACTCCCACTTCACACCGAAGCGTAACGTACGAGGCTCTTTAGCGCGGCTGACCCGGCAGTTCGTTACACTGCAGTCGATATCTTCAGAAGTAATTCCGGGTGCATCGAACCCAGCAATATAGGCTTCGTACCAGTAGACGATATCTTTGCCGCCGTCATCCAATATGTTGATGACTTCGGCATAGAAAGTCTTCTTTCCCAGCGTGTAAGCGCCCCGGAGATTTATAGAAGTCGACGAATCGGCTCTGTGGGTATTGTCCGGCGTCAGGGCATATGGGCCAAGGTAGCGCACTCGAAAACTCGCCTCCCAGTTATCCTTGGTTGCCGCGAAGCCAATCTGGCCGGCATGCTCGACAGCACCTTCGACGTAGCGTCCGTCAGGGTTGTCTAACCAACGCGCTGTGTTGTCGGTATAGACGGCATCTATGCCGATCCAGTCGACTGGTCGCCAGAATAAAGTCAGCTCATAGCCGTGGCGTTCTGATCCGCCCTTCGGCTCGACAGAGTTAGAGTCGCCGACAAATATCAGCTCACTTTCGAGATCCAACCACCAGTAAGCTGCTGTGAGCCGAACGTCACCTACTTCGACTCTGGCACCCGCTTCATAGCCGGTACCTGGCGACAACGCTGGAATAGGATCGACCTGATTGACCACTCCACGCGCGTCATTGGAATGGAAGCCCTTACCCCAGTTGCCATAAAGTTCAACGTCATCATTGATCGCGTATGCTATACCCACCTTTGGCGACGTCCGGCTGTCAGATTTGCTTCCTGCAAAGCTAGTCGCATTTCGCGCTGCAACGCTGAAATCAAAATAGTCTGCGCGTAAACCAGCGAGAAAGCGCAATCGATCCGTAGGCAACCAAGTGGCCTCTGCGTACGCCCCATATGATGATTCTTCGATATCGTTGTTGCTGATGTCCGCGACAAAATTGCCCGCATCAAACTCGTCTAAACCGACTGGTCCAATATCGTCGTAACGAAACTCACCACCGACTTCAAGCTCAAAATTAGATTCACTGATTAGTGTTTTGTCGAAGCGCCCACCAAAAGTGGTCCGCTTATCAAATTGATTGATTTGGAAATCATAGGTTGGGTTCGACTGCATGAACCAGTCGTAGTATTGAACATAGCCAGACGCCTGCCAGTCATCCCCCAGAAATTGCGCGCTGCCAATCCAACGGGAAGTATTGCCATCGGCGGTTGAGTCGAGCGCGCAAAACTCGTCTGGACAGACCGTCGAGCCGATTACGCCTTCTGGAATCTGTTCCGTTGGATGCCAGTCACCTTCATAGCCAGCAAAAGTAAAGCTCATCTGACCGTAATCTGTTGGCATAAGGTATTTGCCCCAGATTGACACATGCTCGAGACCTTCGTCGAGCTGCCAGGGCCCATCGTAGTTTTTGTACTCACCCAGCGCCGTAAATACGCCATCGCCAATTTCAGTGGATCCACCTGCTGCCAGGCGCGCCCACCCATTCTCTCCGGATTCCAATGCAATAAA
>JAHEEO010000172.1 GCA_024640665.1 Rhodospirillales bacterium
GACGCTCGAGATCTTGCCTGTTGCAAGCCGAGCGTCAACGCGACTGCCCCAGATCGCCGGAAACTGAGCCGATAGTTCTGCGTCTGCATGCACATGAATCTTTGCCATCCATGCCTCGATTTCGCGATCGAACGGCAGTGCTGCGCGCAGCGCATCGAAGAATACTGGCGACCCAACTGCAGCAAGTGCCATCTGATACTGCACGCCAATCATCGACGCTATGCGCGTGTCGGGCGGCCTCGGCTGATCGACCATATCGCGATACGGCGCCGGCACGTAAACTTCAATGGATGCGATATCGCCGAGATTTTGCGGTAGAAGTTTAGTGAATGCTTCGACACTGGCAAGCGCCTGCCGCGAAGACGGGAAACACTTTGTATCCACGTCTGTTATTCGCGGTTGTTCCCAATTGGTGGTCAAAGCGTCAGCATTGACCCGGACGTCGATCGCGTTTGCGAAGGTCTCGAAACTTTCAGGGTCTTCCGTAAATCCCGCTCGTGCAGCGAGTGCCGCCATCCACCCGTCTGCCGCAGCTGCGCCAAGCGCGAATTGCCTGTATGCGGGCTGAGCCAATGCGGATCTCGATACCAACGCAATGCGCGAAAGTGCAAGACCCAGTGCGCTTGCGCAACGGCGGGTGTCGAATTGCAAAACGCTCGCTATGGTCGCCGCACTTGCGAACGCCGCTGTGACGTAGGTTGGCCATATGCCACGGTAGATCAAGGCAGCGCCGTCGATAGCACGCCCCAATCGAATCATGGCCTCGTATCCAGTAACTATACCCGCCGTGATCCGCTGGGCATCGATCGTGTCTCTGCCCTTGGCCTCGCTTGCCGCCGCAAGCGTCAGCGCAACTGGCACAATGACTGAGCCCACAGTCGTGCAGGAGCCTATATCAATATCATCGACTTCGGTCGACCGTGTGACACCGACGAGCAGTCGGCAGCGGTCCGTCGTACTTTGCTTCGCGCCTGAAATGTCCAGCCCCGCATCGAGCCCCGCCAGCATTTGGCCTTCGGCAGTCGCGAACCCGATTGCAGTTGCACCGAGCGTATCGAACATTCGCTGCCTGACCGTTTCGACAAGCGAACCGTCCAGCGGCCGGCTCGAAGCGGCACACAAACGCTCAGCGAAGCTCGCGAGCGGCATCATCAATCAAGTGCTGGCGCAGACACTTCGACGGAACCATCAGGGATGACCAACAGGAGACGACTTGCGACAGACGGCGAGTCGCTTGCAAGCGCACAGCAAAGCAACGAGACAACGCAATCCGACGGCAGCTTCTCCTTACTGCCTGGCACGATCTCTATGCCATCACATTGAGCAAGGCCGACCGTACCACCAAGCCCGTACTGCAAAGCCCCCTCGCGCAGGTCGGCTGGTAACGCATCGAGGCCAGCTTGAGCAACGACGCCAGCTGCTACGCCCGGTCTGATCGCAGCCGCCATTGCTGCCACGGCCAAGTCTGCGGAGCTGCCGGCTGACTCGCCCGACATGATCGCGGTCTCTGCCCAATAGCCGTGATACTGCACGGCGACCCACAGCATGAGCGGATCGTGCCGGCCATCCAGGCGCCCTTCAAACGGGCGCAGCTCCGTCGAATTCATGTTTACGAGCACTCGCACATCGCGCGCCTTATTGAAGCGAGCAACCCGCTCGGCTTCAAGCATTGCCGACGTATTGTCGCCACCGGAGCGGTAAACATCGAGAGCAGCCGACGCAGCCTGATCAGCAATTCGCTTTGCAATGCCGATTGCGAGCAGCTCGCGCGGCCGCTTGATCATCCTCATCGCTGCAAGTTCTGCGTCAAAAGACTTAAGTTCGTAAGCTGAGAACGCCTGCTTGAATCGCTCTATCGCCGCAGACGGCATACCAGGAAGGCCAGTAGTCGCAATTCTTGCGCCGTTAATTCCTCGCTCAGCAAGCAACTCTTGGGCAACCTCGAATGTCCGACCGCGGCCGGGTACAACACGCTCAATCCAGGTCTGTTCACGAGTGAAGAATAATTCTCGGCCGCCGCCGAAGGTCAGCAGGGTCGGATCGGCGTCGTGATATACCACGATTACCCCACCGGACTGCAGCCCTCCGAGATAGGCGATATCTTCATATCTGAACATCGCGCCCAGCAGGCTGTAGTTAACGATAACCAACGCCTCGAGTTGTTGAGCTCGCAATGCAGCACGCACCGCATCCAGACGCTTCACAAACTCATCGCTGGGCAGAATATCCTGATCCCACGCCGTATAACCGCGCTTTAGAACGGGTTCCATACTGATCATATCTTATGCCTCGATCGAACCGAGCGTGCCCATCTTGCTCGTAAGTGGCACGGCACCCTCATCTGTGATGATGACAGGCTCACCGCACATGATGTAGCCGGTTTCGGGAATGTACTGATTTGGATGCATGACAAATACCATGTCCTTCGCCATATAGTGCTCGTGACCCGGTGCAATCTCCGGCTCCATGGAGCCCAGCCCCATGCTATGTCCGCGTGTTCGCATATACGGCGGGATAGTAAACTCTTCGTATCCTGCATCTGCAATCGGCCGGTTCATGACATTCACTAACTCGGTGACAGACGTTCCCGGCGTAGCTGCTTTCATGCCGGCTTTAAGGGCCGTCAAAAGAAGTTCGTACTTTTCTAACTGCACGTCGCTCGGCCCGCCGATTACCGCGCTTCGGCAAATTTGAATGAACTCCCCCTCCACAGCAGGCGTGATCTCGGCCAGAATCAGGTCGCCTCTTTCCAGGACTCGATTCGTCGGCATATGCCCAGCCTGATTGTGCTGCGACGCCGACATGAGCTGAAAATTATCTTCTCCGCCACGGCTGCGCATGAAGATCTCCAATTCCGCTGCGAGCTGGTATTCCCGCATTCCTGCGTGCGTGCTCTCCAGCAGGTTTTCATAACCCGCCTCGGCGATCGCAACTGCACGCCGCGTGCAGTTGAGTGACCACTCATCGCGAATCTTCATTATGTCCGAGACAAGTTTTTCGGCATCAATCGGCGCATGGCCAATAACGCCTTCCCAGGCATCTTTCGTTGCCTGAGTTTGCAACGGGCCGCCCGCAACCGCGGTTACACCCGTCAAGCCACGCGTTTTGAGCGCCCGAGATACAGTCTCAAGAAACGCCTCCGGAGCCACGGCGAGCATATCCATCGTCTGACGTTCTCGATAGCGCGGCGCATCCCATTCGGGCGTCATGATGAACAGCGGCTCGCCATCAATGGGCAAGACGACCGCTGCATGCGGACCAATCTGCTTGTACGCCGACAGATACCAACCTGGGTTGGTACCGGTAAACGCGTGCAGGCCGGATCCATACGCGATCAGGACATCAATATTGGCTGCCGCCATCGATGCGCGCACCGCTGCGTGGCGGCGATCCAGGCTGGCCCTACGCACTTCGGCGTCGCCGACGCTCAGATTGGCACTCATGTTCTTTAATCCTTTATCAATCGCGCGTTCGCGCTGCGGAACGTTCCCGCCTCAGCGTGTTCGTGGCAGAGACGTCGATACTCGAGCGATCGTCCGACAAGACGACACCGTAGCGCTCGAGCGCCGCGCCGTCGGAGACGAAGCCTTCGAGGACATCGCGCAATACGCGTTCGGGATCACGCTCGAGCGGATCACCCCAGCCACCCCCGCCGGCAGTTTTGTAGATTACGCGAGTATCTGGCGGCCAGACCGCAGTCTGTCCGTCGGGCAAATGAAATTCTGCATCATCGGGCGTCTTAACAAGTGTCGTTGCGGTCTCGCCAGATTCACCGCCGCAAAGCCCCCATGGCGGACACGTCATTCGGCCGCCCGAACCGCTCGCCACATTGATTCGCCCACCGGAAAGACTTCGCAGCCGCGTCTGCACGCCGAGCCCGCCGCGAAATTGACCCGGCCCGCCGGAATCGGGGCGGAGTGCACGTTCTTCAATAATGACCGGACCCTTGAGCTCCATGTTCTCGATGGGCGCATTGCGAACATCTCCCTGGCAAACGGACATTGAGACGTCTTGCCCGTCGGCATCGCGGCGTCCACCCCATCCGCCTGACTCGATACTCATCAGCACGAAATCACGATTGCGGGCTTCGTCGCGCCCGGACAACGCCAGCGCCGCTCCCAGTGAACCGCTATGCGCGGCAGGAATCTGGTCAGGAATTGCGTCGGCCAGCGCCAGCAGAATCGTATCTACGACGGTCGGCAACGGCATGCTCCATCCGGACATGACCATCGGATAGCGCGCCATCATCATATTGCCTTCGGGTATGACCACTTGGAGCGCAGCAAACGCGCCTTCGTTCAATGGCTCAAGCGGGGTTGTCAGTGCCTTATAAGCAATATACGCGGCCGCATAGGTTCGCGAGTTAGCGCCGCCTTCACGCTCTGGTGAACAACCGGACAAATCGATCGTCATATCGCTGCCCGTTACTGTGACCGTAACGCGGATGTCGTAGCCGCCGCCACGCCAGTCGATATAGCTCTCAGCCTTGTAAGTTCCGTCCGGGATCTTCTCCACGGCAACGCGACACTTCTTCTCGGTGTCGGCATAGAACCGATCAATTGCCGCAAGGACTACATCCTTGCCGTAGCGCGTCAGCAGCTCTTTGAATCTTCGCTCGCCGAGTCGGCACGCCGCGAGCTGCGAACGCATGTCGCCCATCGCGTTGTCCGGAAACCGAATATTGTCGCGAATGAAGTTGAGCATCTTAGTGTCGAGTACGCCGCCTTCATAAATCTTCACCTGATTCAGCTGCAGACCCTCGCTCCATGGATCGTAGGCTTTGGCTCCGGCACCAAAGCCGGTGGACTGTCCACCAATATCGACCCAGTGCGCGCGGACCATTGCGAACGCCAGCAGTTCGTCATCGAAAAATACCGGGGCATATACGACAACATTATTGAGATGTTGCCCAGCAGTTGCCTGGTGGTTGTGCAGCAAAACATCGCCGGGCGAAAACCCATCGAGTCCATAACGCTCGACGGCGTCTGTGACAATGACACCCAGATCAGCAACGAAGTGGGAAACGCCGCCGATATTTTGCGAAATTAACGCGCCGTTGGTGTCGAGGAGTGCGGTGCAGTAATCACGCACCTCGTAAATCATCATGTTGTATGACGTGCGCTGAAGGTCGACACTCATCTCGTCCGAGATCGCGGGCAAGGCGTTGCGTATCACTTCGAGCGTGACCGGGTCGAGCGATCGTTTCTCAGCGCCCGCTTGTCCCATTGTGTTTGGCTCAACTACTCTCATCTCGCGCGAACCTCGATTATCAATTCACCGGTTTCAGCGACTTTAAGTTTATCGCCCTCGAACAATACGGTGGTTGACGCGTACTCTTCGATAACGGCCGGACCAATGATGACCTGCCCGGCCGACAGTTTGGTGCGATCGTGAACGGACGATTCGACGGCCTCATCCGGATCGTCCAGATAGATTAATCGCGTGCCGATTATCGAGTCGCCGTCACTCGCAGCCAGCTTCGGAAAGTGAATGCTCGGACGGGTACCGGTTGCCGTCAGTCTCAGATTGACCAGCTCAAGGGGCTCTTCCGGCGCGGCATGACCGAAACGATGATCATGAATCTCAGTAAACCGGGCCGTGATCGCATCCGTGTTCGCTTGCGCCACTTCTTCCGGCTGCACTGGTATCTGCAGCCAGAACTCCTGACCGACATAGCGGAGATCCATCCAGTACTGGTAAGAACTCGAGGCTACAGGCACGCCCGCGTCCTCGAGCGTGCGAGCGCCGGAAGCGAGCAGTTCCTGATAGATTTGAGCGACTTCATCGTAGTCTGCTGCGTGCAGCGGCCGATAGTACGTGCGCACATAGTCGTGCCTGACATCGGCGAGCAGCATTCCGAGCGCAGAAAAATGCGCCGGCAGGTTCGGCACAATAACGCTTGGAATCTGCAGATCACGCGCGATCTCAAGCGCGTGCAATGGGCCTGCGCCGCCCATCGCAACCAGCGCGAAGTCGCGGGGGTCGTAACCACGTTCGACCGAAACAGCGCGAACCGCCAGCGACATTTTGGCAACTGCGATTTTGATAATTCCGAGCGCGGCTTCGATCGCATTCATCGACAGTGCCTGACCGATTTGCTGCTCGATTCCGCGGCTTGCCGCGACGTCGTCCAGTGGCATCTCGCCACCGAGAAAACTCTGGGCGCCGATGCGTCCCAGCACGACATTCGCGTCAGTGACAGCTGGCCGGTCGCCGCCGCGCGAATAGCAGATAGGACCAGGATCGGAACCGGCGCTTTGCGGACCAATCTTCAGCGCGCCAACCTCATCAATCCAGGCGATACTGCCGCCGCCCGCTCCGACTTCGACGATGTCCACCACGGGAAACATAACTGGATGCCCACTCGCATACCCACCAATGTGGTAACCCTGCGCAATCGAAATCTCACCGTCCTTGATCAGGCTCGTCTTTGCGGTTGTCCCGCCCATATCAAATGTGATCAGATTTTTGTGACCGAGCCCCCGCCCCACTTCCGCAGCAGCAATGACACCGCCGACTGGGCCAGACTCCATCATCGCGACGGGCAGGCTTTTCGCTGTCTCAGGCGACATCACGCCACCATTGGATTGCATGATCAAAAAACGACCGGTAAAACTGTCGTCGCCGAGCCGATC
>JAHEEO010000009.1 GCA_024640665.1 Rhodospirillales bacterium
TGCCCACACGAGCCGTTCACGCGTTATGATTGCTGTATCGCTGGGGGTTTGAGTGAGGGCGCAGGATATGGTCGTAAAGTTTGTACTGGCTTGCATTGCCGCTATTGGCGCACTGGCTGGCTCATTGGAAGCGGCAGCCCACCATGCATTTACCGCTCAATATGATGCAGACAAACCCCATGTGCTCGATGGCGTCGTTGTAAAGATCGAGTGGCTGAATCCGCACACTTATTTTTACGTCGACGTGGCTGATGCCGACACCGGCAAAATCACCACTTGGGCGGTCGAGATGGGCTCCCCGGTTGCGCTGATGCGCCGTGGCTGGACCCGCAACTCCATGCATATCGGAGACATAGTCGAGGTGGATGGGATACTCGCCCGCGATGGCAGTGCGTCACTGAATGCCCAGTCCGTTGCGCTGGCATCCACCGGTCAGCGCTTGTTTACGCGATCTGGACCCGAACAGCAGCAAGTCGAGCAGCAGCAGTGAGCTTTGCTGGCGTAAGCAGATTCCAGCCGCTGGTACGAGTCACACCGATGGTGCGCGTGGCGCTGAGCGTGCTGTGCTGCAGCGCAATGGCATTGAGCGCCGGTGCTCAGACCGGGTCAGCGGCCGCAGACGCCAATGCGACACCGCGGCTCGCCAACGGTCGCCCCAACTTGGGTCCGCTCGCCGACGGCAAGGGTTTTTGGGATCGCGGCCCAGGCCCAATGGTTGGTGGGGCCGATTATCCACCGCCCGACGAAGTGCCGTTCAAACCCTGGGCCCGAGCGCTCTATGACTATCGTCAAGAAACGCTGGCGAAGGACGATCCCCACGTGCGCTGTACGCCGCCCGGCGGTCCGCGCCAGTTTGCCGTGCCTTTTGGGCTTCAGATTATTCAAGTGCCGACGGTAAAACGGATCTTTATTTTGTCCGGTGGTTCTGTTCGGCCGTGGCGCGAGATTTACATGGACGGACGTGCGCATCCGGAAGGTGATTATCTGAATCCGAGTTATTTCGGGCATTCGGTCGGGCACTGGGAAGGCGATACGCTGGTCGTCGATACAGTCGGATTCAACGAGCGTTTCTGGATGCATCGTGAAGGCTATCCGCACACAAAGGCGCTGCATTTAGTCGAGCGCATCTCGCGCCCTCGTCTCGATACTTTGCGTTATGAGATCACAATTGACGACCCGAACGCTTACGAGTCGGCTTGGACAACCGCGTGGAACAAATCCTGGAACGCCGATGAAGAAATCATCGAGTACTTCTGTCACGAGAACAACCGCGACCAGTACAGAATGGTTGGCGACAACTAACGCAGTCAACTAACGCAGACGGCTAACGCAACTCAGCAGCCTGACTCGCAATGCTGGCGTGTTCGCTTTTATCTTTAACCGGAGGCACCCAGAACCGCGGTTTAATGGGAATCAGTGTGAGCGTCGCGAGTGCGGCAATGCAGCCATAGACCGCCAGGCCGACACTGAAATTGCCGTACGTGTCGGCCAACCAGCCAAACACCGGAGGCCCTGCTGCGAAGCCTAGATTTACGCATACCGCCATGATGCCCATCGTTAGGCCGATTCGCTCCATACCGAAGTAGTGTTTCGTAAGAATGGGAACGTCGACGATCATGCCGCCGTGTGCAACGCCACGCACAACGATGAAAAGCAGCATGGAGCCAATGCCAGCGATCGGCAGGCCAAGAAAAATCGATACCGCCAGCAAGAAGTAGAAGAATGTCACGCCGCGAATCGAGAACTTGTCGTAAAACCATCCCGATCCGATTTTAGCCAGCACGCCAATGGTTGCCATCAGGCTGCCGGCCCAGGTGATCGTGCTGCGCAGATCCATGCCTTTGTCGACGCGTAAGAAATTCACGTAGTTCTGCATCAGCGCTTGATCGACGGCCGACACGAGAAAAATTCCAATGGCGATGAGCCAAAAGCCCTTTTCTGCACTGATCAGGCGGAAGTGCTGCCACGTCGACGTGGTGCTTTGAACCGGCGTGGGACGGCTGACAATCTCGCTCATGCGTTTGTCCCTCGCCATGAATATCAGCCATGTGGGCACCGCGATCACTAGTGGGCCGAGGCTCAATAAAGAGATGATTGTGCGCCAATTCATGGAGTCGAGGGCCGTTCCCCAAACCCAGGGCATGACGACGCCGCCGAAGCTGGTTGCCGTTAAGACGATGCCCATTGCCAAGCCTTGGTTGGCGGAAAACAGTCGCGCCACCACAACCTTCATCGCCGCGACGATGGACGAAGCGGAAAACCCCAACATGACTCCGGCAAGATAGTAGACCGGCAGGTTTGTCGCGAAATAGAACATCGCCATTGCGATGCCGCCGGCCGCCGCGCCAACCAGCACGGTCCAGCGGCCCCCCATTTTATCGAGCAGGATACCCATGGTGAGTGCAGCGACCGCACCCATCAGGAATTTTGCGGTTGAGAGGAGGTTGACCTGTGCGTTGGACCAGCCAAATTCTTCCATCGCAGCCCCGTACATAAAAGGCAGCGAATAGGTGGGCACGCCAAATGCAAAAAAGACCAGTAGAAACGCGACAACGAGCATGGGCCAGTTATCGAGGAGTTCTTCCTTAGCGCTCATGTCAGTGCCCCCCAAGGCATCGGTGCCTAGCGTTTGTCTTAGTTATCTCACGAAGTGCCGCCAACGCGAGAGGCCGTTTGGTGGCAGACGCGCGTTGTCTTGTTCAATTTTGTGGTCCTATCATGCGTTGCGCGTCAAGATTGTTTTCCTGGCACAGGTAATCGAAAGGCTCATTGCCGGGCGACCAGGAGATGAACCATCCGCCGGACCAGGTGTCGGTATAGGCGCCGGGGTCATCGATGGTGACTTCGTAACGCAGCGTATTGAAATCGGGCCGCGATATTCTCTCTATTGTGTGTAATTGAGTGGTATGCGGAATGCCTTCGCGAGTCATCCAGAATTTATCGTTGAAGCCGATTGTATCGATGACCAACGTATCGTCTTCCCAGTGCCCGACCGAATGGCCGAACCAGGTCGGTTCGGGGTTTTGCGGATGGTTGCGGCCATCCATATGTACGACGCGCCAGGAATGCGGCGCACCCACGCTCAGAAATATGATTTCGCCGGCGTCTGGCAGGTCCAATATTTCGAATCCATAGGGCGTGTGGAACATACGGGCGCCGCCGGAAGGTTTACAGCGCGTATGTGGATCGTCTTTGGTCATGGTCGCTTGGCGTTCGTCGTAAACGGCGCGTGCCCAAGCTTGAAACGGCACTTCATCGATCGTCAGATTGGTCGGCAAATTGAGCGCGCCCAAAGGGCCGGCGTCCAGCGCGCCTTCGCGCACGTTCGTCGCCAAGGTTGAGCCGGCGCGACCGTCCCAGTTGCCGATTTCCCCTGGGGGGCCGGTCAGGCTGATGCGGCCATCGGGGTGGCGTGGTGCAGGTCGCGAGGGTGCGGCATCGCGTGGCTGGGCCAAAGCGCTTCCAGTGAATGCAGCGCAAGCGAGTAAGACAGCAATGGGAGCTGCGTTGTGCCAATGGGTTTTCTGAGGCGTCTTGTGGCGGCCGATGATGGACACTATTGATCGCCCGCGGTGATCGTCTGGCTTTCGCTGGAGGCCGCGCCAAGCACTTCGCCGGTTGAGGTCATGACGACGCGGCGCGCATTAGCCGTGAGGCTGCCATCGCGCGCGCGGGTGCCGTGCACTTCCAGGACGTCGCCTATTCGCATCGTGTTTCGTTTCCAGCCGCGCTGCTGCAGCATGTGCGGCGGCCCCATCTCGAAGCCCCAGTTTTCGATTTTTCCCGACGCTTCGTCGGTCACGTCAATGTAGAAATAGACGTGCGGGTTCATCCATTCGATTTTAGTGACGACGCCGGTGACGGTGAGTGGTTGGTCCGCGTCGTATTGGGAGCGGAAGGAATGGTGGGCTTGTGCGGCAGCGCAAAACGCTAGCCCGAGTACCAAGAAAAATTTCGCAAGCTTGTCGATCACGCCAGGCCTCCCATCAGTTATCGTAGCTCGTTGTGTGTCAACGGTGAATGCACCAATGCCTTCACTGTTCGCAGAATCGCTCGGCAATCTCACCGCCGTCTATCCAGTTCAATGTCCACTCGGCCGTCCAGGGCCGTGTGTATGTGTAAGGGTCGTCGATAAGCACTTCGTATTTTAGCGTCGCGTAATCGGGTCGGGAAAAGCGCTCGGTCAAGCGCAGTGCTTCGGTGTGAGGCAAGCCCCCGTTGCTGAACCAAAAGCGGGTGTTGAATCCGCTCGATGCAACAACCAGTGTGTCGCCTTCCCAGTGCCCGCTCGAATGACCGTAATAGGTGCCGGCAACTTCTTCCGGATCAGGCGCTTCGCGGCCGTCCATAAAGATGACGCGCCAATTGCGATTGCCGCCGCCGAAGATGAGGTAAACCCGGTCGAAGTTTCGATCCTGGATAATTCGAAAGCCGCCGGGTGCATGCAAATGCCGGGGTCCCGCCGGCGGCAGGCAGTACTGCACCGGGTCGTCCGCCAAACCATTGGCCTGACGATATCGGAACAGCGCCAAGGCCCAAGGTCGTAATGGTGCGACACGTTCGGCAGCGTCGCTGTCGGCCAGCAGGCCTTCGGTTGTGATGACCGCATCTACGCCGCTTTCAAACAGTGCGTTGACGCTCGGTTCGCCCCAATAGCCTTTTTCGCCCGGAACGCGGTCGAAACGGACGACGCCGTCCTCGTAGCGGGGCGTAGGACGGGTCTGCGCTGGGGTCGGCGAATTGTTTGCGGCGGGTGTCGAGTCGGGCGGTCCGCCACAGGCTGCGAACAAAGCGATTGTCAGCGGAGTGAGCGCGCGGAGGAGCAGGTGGCGCAAGCGGATATTAGCGCGCATGTTTATTCGCGTGAAATGACCACTTCTGAAGTGATACCTGCTTCGGTCCAGGTGCCTTCAATGCGGCGATTATAAGACCCGATGTCCGTTAGTGTGCCGCGCAAAGCGATCTCGGCCCCTGTTGCGGAGTGTGCTTCGATCCGCACGCCCCAGTTTTGCGGTATCAGTTCGGCAGAGTCGAAAGCTATTGAATTCGGGCCCGGATTGATCATGCCGCTGATGGCATTACCGTCCCACTGCATCACCAGAACGATAGTGCGTTCGCCCACTTGGCCGCGCCAGGTGCCGTCGAGCGGAAACCCTTCCTGTGCCTGGCTGGCGAAGGCCAGGCTCAGCAATAACGGCGCCGCCAGCCGAGAAATCGAGGCCATTGTTCCCCTCCCCCAAAGAAGCCGAGCTTAGGTTAGCATACTTGTTGCGCTTCAAAAGTGCGCAAACTGGTTGATATAATAAGAATTAGTCCGCATATCAGCGGTGTAGGGGCATTGATGGGCCAAGCCCAATCAGGATTCCTGAAAAAGCAGTTTGTTGCTTGTAGCACGGCATGAGGCTGGATCTGGTATTTCCTTTGAATTCATTAGCCTATTGGTATTGGTAATAGGTACTCAGGTTGCTGGCATGCGGACAGTTTTCAGTTTATTCTCAATCTAATAAGACAAATCGATGTCTTAGGTTCGAATGGGGAGATATCGAATGCAGACGCGACTTAGGCTAGTTAAGAACTCGGGTGTTGCGGTCGGATTATCCGCCGCCGGCCTCCTTGCACTGAGTTCAATGTTTTCGTTACCTTCGCTTGCCGCAGATGCGGCACTCGTCTCAGCAACGCGCGAAGGCAATCTCAGCGCACTCAATTCACTCATACAGTCCGGTGCTGATGTCAACGCGGCTGAGCGTGACGGCACCACGCCGCTCTTATGGGCGACGTATGAATCCAATGTAGACGTGGTCAATCAGCTCATTGCAGCAGGTGCCGATCCGAATGCAACCAACAACTTCGGCGTCGCGCCTTTGCTGCAGGCCAGCCGGACCGGCGATAGCGCCATTGTTGAAGCGCTTCTAAATGGCGGTGCGGACCTACCGAGCGCCGTTCGCGACGGCGAGACGCCATTGATGGCAGCCGCCCGCGCAGGCAACGTGACCAGCGTCGAACTGTTGTTGAAGGCTGGCTCCGATCCCGATGCTACCGAGGCCTTCCAAGGACAGACCGCCTTAATGTGGGCAACGGTTGAAGGTCACCTGGAAATTGTCGACGCTCTGCTCAATGCGGGCGCTGATCCCAACATCGTGGCCCGCGCCACCGAACTCACGCGGCGCAAACCCGCGCGAGCGGATTTCCCGAGCGGCGGGTTCACGGCGCTCATGTTTGCAGCACGCAATGGTGATGTAGCGATCACGCAACGGCTTGTCGAGGCGGGCGGCGATCTGACAATGAGCAATCCCGACGGCGCAACGCCGACGATGATCGCCATCGTTAACGATCGCTTTGACTATGCGGCGAAGTTGTTGGAGCTTGGCGCTGACGCCAACGATGGTTCGCTTTATCAAGCCGTGCTAATGCGCGATGCGACAACCGACTGGCTTGCAAAAGATGGTACGCAGTGGCGTGCTGATCACTCAAATGAACTGACTGCGCTTGATTTGACGAGAACTTTGCTCGAAGCCGGTGCCGATCCGAACAAGCCATTCATTGGCCAGCTCCATTCAACATCGATGTGTTGTGATACCAAAGAAAACGCCACGCCTATGTTCCGTGCGGCGGTAGCGGCCGATGTTGCTGCGTTGCAGTTACTCATAGAACACGGCGGTGATCTCGAATGGTCACCCACCGCGGATGGAGAAGGCGGAGGCTTTGGGCCGACGACGGCGGGCAAGACGCCGCTGATGGTTGCCATGAACGGTGGCAAGGGTGTTGGCATGGCTGGCGGGCCTGGCGATATCCGCGAAGGCGTCGCACCACCGTTTCGCGAAAAAGCCAACCGCGAACCCGTGGATGCTGTCCAAGTTCTGCTGGCAGCGGGTGCCAATCCAGATGCGGTGACAGCGGATGGAGACTCCGCGTTACACATGGCCGCAAAAGACGGCAAGCTAGACATTATTAGAGCGCTTGCCGATGCTGGGGCAACACTGGATTTGGCCAACGGCGAAGGCAAGACGGCCTTGGAGATAGTGGATGCAATGGAGCCGCGTGAGCCACCGCCGACGACTGGAGCTATGGCCGGTATGCCGCAAGGTGCGCAACCCGCTGAAGTGGCCGCGCTGTTACGCGAGTTGATGCAGGAGGGGCAATAACTGTGAAGGTTTGGGCAGCGCTTATCGGAGCCATAGTTGTTGTAGGCGGTATCGCCGCGCTCATCATGAATCGGCAAGCTTCCCCCGAGGCTGTGCTCGCAGACCGTTGGGCGATGATCGACCAATATTGCACCGACTGTCACAACGATGCGGAATTCACTGGTGGCTTATCCTTCGAAGGCATGCCACCGTCCGAGGTGCTTGCGAACCCCGGGCTGTTCGAAGACGCTATTCACAAGCTCAACATCGGTGCGATGCCGCCACGCGATGTCGCTCAGCCCGATCCGGAAGTGAAGGCTCAGTTCGTCAGCGCATTGGTTAATACGCTGGACGAGGCCGCACGCGAGAATCCGTATGCGAGCACGACGAAAGTACATCGTCTTAATCGCACCGAATATGTCAATTCAGTGCGCGACCTGTTTGGCGTCGAGGCGAATATCGGCGACATGCTGCCCAGTGACGGTGGCGATTTTGGCTTTGACAATATCGCTGAGTTGTTGAGTACATCGCCATTGCTGCTCGAGCGTTACCTGACGGTTTCGCTGCGGGTTGCTGACATGGTTGTCGGCAACGACGAAGCGGTGGCCAATCGTGCCGTCTACCCGATACGCCAAGACGTCACACAAGACTATCACCTCGAAGGCTTGCCGTTGGGCACGCGCGGTGGGTTTAAGGTGACGCACCATTTTCCGGCTGATGGCGAATACGTTTTTGCCGGCCGGTTGGTGCGCGGGGTCGAAGAAGGTTTGTTCGGCGTTGAAGGCCACGAACTCCCGCATGAGTTTTTGGTGCTGATAGATGGTGAAACTGTCTATTCAAGTGAGATTGGTGGCAAGGACATCCACGAATTGAGCATGGACGAAGGTTTCAATGTCGTGCAGTTCGAGCTCGAGCCGAAACTCACGTCGCCACGCATTCCCGTCACGGCTGGCCCACACGAAGTTATCATTACTTGGAAGGAACGACCCGGCGCCGATCAAAGCGTCTGGGAGCGCTCGCTGCGCGCCTCGCTTGAGGCGCACAATGCATCCGGAATGCCGCGCCTCGAGCTGGGTTTCGTCGATGGGCCATATGATGTGAGTGGTATAAGCGATACACCAAGCCGTGACCGCGTATTTGTGTGTCGGCCTGAGTCGGCAGCCGAGGAAGCGCCTTGCGCCGAAGAGATCGTCGCAAAGCTGGCGCGCCGCGCTTTTCGTCGAGCTGTCAACAAAGACGATTTCGCATGGGCTTTGGAGTTCTACGAAGAAGAGCGTGCAAATGGCGGTAGCTTCGACCACGGAATTCGCGCAGCAGTATCCCGGTTGCTCGTCAGTCCAGAGTTTTTGTTCCGTGCTGAAAACGAATCGCCGGATGTGCCGGCCGGCTCTACGCACCCGATCAGCGATGTCGAGTTGGCATCACGTCTCTCGTTCTTTCTCTGGTCGAGTATTCCAGACGACGAACTCATCGATTTAGCTGAGCAGGGGCAACTGCGCAACGCCGACGTGCTGTCTGCACAAGTGCGCCGCATGATCGTAGACGAACGGTCGACTGCATTCTCGGAAAATTTCACCGGCCAATGGTTGCAGTTGCGTAACCTCGAGAACAGAGTCAAGCCGGACGTGCTGCTGTTTCCCGATTTCGACGACAATTTGCGCAAGGCGTTTCGCCGCGAAACCGAAATGCTGTTTACCAACGTCCTGCGCGAGAATCGTCCCGTGCACGAACTGGTCAGCGCTAACTACACTTTCGTCAATGAACGCCTCGCGCGGCATTACGGAATTTCGGGCATATACGGCCAACGCTTCCGGCGGGTTGAGCTCGAAGATCCAAATCGATGGGGCTTGTTCGGCCATGGCAGTTTGCTCGCACTGACTTCTGCTTCGAGCCGCACGTCGCCAATCATCCGCGGCAAATTCATCGTCACGGAGCTGTGGAACGATCCACCGCCGGCGCCACCTGCCGATGTGCCTTCGCTTGAGGAAAGTGCACCTGAAGGTCGGCCTTCGACTGTGCGTGAACAGCTCGAGTTGCACCGGGCCAGCCCGGTTTGCTCCGCGTGTCACAACAATATCGATCCGATTGGATTTGCACTCGAAAACTTTGATGCCGTAGGACAGTGGCGCGAACAGACGCGAGAAGGTTTGGAAATCGATTCCGCTGGTATACTGGCCAACGGTACGCCGGTTGATGGGCCTGTGCAGTTGCGTGCGGCGCTGCTGTCCGACCCCGACGTTTTTGCGGGTACCGTCACAGAAAAACTACTGATTTATGCCCTTGGCAGGGGGTTGGAGCCGGCCGATAAGCCGGTGGTCCGTCAAATTTTGCGAACTGCAGCTGAAGATAACTACCGTATTGAGTCTATAATTCTTGCTATTGTCGATAGCTTTCCGTTCCAGATGCGTAGAAACACGCCGGAGTCGGGCACAGAGCAGACGATCGCGTCAACGAGGGAGTGAGCACATGTTTATTACTAAAAAGCACCTAGATCGCCGTACTTTGCTAAAGGGCGCCGGTGCCGCAATCGCATTGCCGTTACTCGACGCCATGGTGCCGGCTGCTACGGCACAGAGTGCGACTGCCGCAGGCAGTCGGCTTCGTTTTGGCTCTATCTATGTGCCTAACGGTATTTATCCGGGCATGTGGCATCCGGAGCAGGTTGGCAAAGATTTCGAATTTAATTCGATCATGAAACCGCTCGAGCCGTACCGCAATTACTTGACGACTATCAGTCGCATGAAGGCACATGACGGCGACAAAAATTCTGGCGGTATCCACATGGGCGCAAGCGCTGCGTTTTTGAACGGATATGGTCCGGCCGGCAATAACGGTGACTTCAACCTGGTCGAGTCGAAGAAGACAGTCGATCAGTTCATCGCCGACATGATCGCTGACGACACGCCGTTGCGTTCCATCGAGCTCGGCACCGAAGACATGGGCACTTCAGCAGGTTCTTGCGACGGTTATCCTTGCGTGTTCTTCAACACATTGTCATGGGCTGACGATACAACGCCTCTGCCTGTTTCCATCAACCCTCAGGTTACGTTTGAGCGCATGTTTGGCGATCCCGGCACACCTGAGCAACGCGTCGCAAGGCTGCACGCAAAGCGGAGTATGCTCGATTCCGTGCTCGAGGAGACCTCACGGTTCCAGAAGAAGATCGGCGCACGCGATAACGAGATTCTCGAGGAATACCTTACGAACATTCGCCGCGTCGAAACACAGCTGCAAAACATGCAGGCACGCGTCGACACTTTGATTGACGCACCAGCGGCTCCAGTGGGCATTCCCGACGATTTCGATGTGCACATGACGCTGACATACGACCTGATGCACCTGGCATTCCAGGGCGATATCACGCGTGTGTTCAGTTTCTTGACTGGGCATGAGGCCAGTGGCCGCAGCTTTGCCCATGTGGGGGTCAAAGAGCCGCATCACTCAACATCGCATCACAAGGATACGCCAGAGAGTCTGGATGCATACGCGCGTATCAATACCTACCATATGGTCAAGCTTGCAGCATTCCTCGATCAGCTGAAGTCAACGCCAGACGGTGACGGCTCGCTGCTGGATTCCTCGATGATTTACGTCGGTGCGGGAATGAGTAATGGCGTAGTGCACGATCGGCACAATGTGCCTGCCGTGCTCTTGGGTCATGCAGGCGGTCGCTTGGAAGGTAACCGACACATTGTTGCCAAAGAAGACGAACCCACTTCAAACCTGCTGCTCGCAATGGCAGATAAGTTTGGCGTCGAGATCGATTCTATGGGCGAAAGCACCGGTCGCCTGGAGATCTAGCCTGCAAAGAGTTTTGCACTGAGCAAATGAGAAAGAACGGCGCCTTTGGCGCCGTTCTGCATTACAGCGAGCTGTAAACGGGGGCTAACGGGAACCGACGGGCGCACAGCGGCGCTCAATCGTAGTTGTCGTATTGTTGTCCTGAAATTCTTGTTGCGCCCGGCGGCCAAGATAGGCCCCAGCTGCTGCGCCTGCGGCGGTCGCTAAATCGCGATCGTCACCGAGCTTCTTGGCTAACGCACCGCCAATTAACGCACCCGCCGTAGTGCCCGCGACGGCATGCTGGTCTCTCGCTTGCGCTTGGACAGTTACTTCTTCATCCCAACATTCTTCTTGAGGAGCCTGTGCAGCTGCTGTAATTACTTCTGGTTGAGCAGGAGCGGACAATTCGATCGTTTCGTCGATCAGTAGTGCGTCTGCTTGATTTTCGTTCCGGACTGTTTCCCCCAGTAACGAATAGCCGGCAACACCGCCGGCCGTAGCGAGAACAACTCCTCCAACTACTCCGATTAACATTGATTTGTTCATCATGAAACCCTCCTTGGTTGCGCGTAAGTGTGGGAGCAGTACTTCGGAGCTGCTGAGATGGACTTCACACTACGCGCTCAATTACGCGACCTAGGAGTTTTCCATAATGCGGCTGAGATGCTTTCTGTCGACGGATCGCTCTCACGTCGAGCCGCGCGGCGATTCATGTTCCGCTGGCATTATTTCGGGGCCGGCAAATTGAGAATGGTATAGGGCAGCATAAGCGCCATTTTGAGCGATAAGTTCCGGATGCGTGCCGCGCTCGACGATTCGACCGTCATCCATTACGAGGATCAAGTCTGCACCGCGAATGGTGGATAAGCGATGTGCAATTACAAAGCTGGTTCGGTCTGACCGCAACGCTGCCATGGCATGTTGGAGCAACAACTCGGTCCGGGTATCCACCGAGCTCGTTGCTTCGTCGAGGATCAACAGTGCCGGTTGAGCAACGAAGGCTCTGGCAATCGTGATGAGCTGTTTTTCGCCGACGCTGATATTCATTCCCTCATCATCGATCAGCGTGTCATAACCGTCGGGAAGGGTGTGCACAAACCTATCCACAAACGTTGCTTTAGCAGCTGCAACTATTTCGTCCTCAGTTGCATCGGGGCAGCCATAGGCAATATTTTCCCGGATTGTTCCTTTGAACAGCCATGTGTCCTGGAGCACCATGCCAATCTGTGATCGCAGATCGGCCCGCGACATCCCGGTGATATCGACCCCATCGAGCGTTATGCGACCGGCGTCGAGTTCATAGAAACGCATGATCAGATTTACAAGTGTCGTTTTTCCGGCGCCGGTAGGACCGACGATGGCAATAGTCTCACCCGGTTCAACGGTCAACGACAGGTCTTCGATAAGCGGTCGGTTCGGATCGTACTTGAACGACACATGTTCGAAAACCACGCGCCCGTGCGGTGCTTCAATGCGGCGCGGATGATGATCGTCCGAAGCTTCTTCATCGGCATCGAGAAGTTCGAACACGCGTTCCGCCGATGCTACGCCTGATTGCAGTAAGTTGATCATCGAGGCGGCCTGCGTTATTGGCTGCGTGAACTGCCGTGAGTATTGAATAAATGCCTGCACGGCACCGAGGCTCATCGTTCCGTTGGCAACGCGCAAGCCGCCAATGACTGCGATGACCACATAGTTCAGATTGCCGACGAACATCATAATCGGCATGATGAGGCCCGAGAGAAACTGCGCGCGAAAACTCGCGGCGTAGAGTGCGTCATTCTCTATTTCAAATGCGGCTTGAACTTCCTTATGGCGCCCAAAAACTTTAACGAGCGCGTGGCCTGAAAAGGCTTCTTCGATTTGACCGTTGAGCGCCCCGGTTCGTCGCCACTGCGCAACAAATTCCTTCTGGGAATGGCGCATGACCAACCCGGCAACAACCATGGTTAGTGGAATCGTCAACAAAGCGATTAATGCGAGCGTTGCGGAGATCACGAACATCATGGATACGACCAACACGATGGTCAGCAGCGACGTGAGCAGCTGGCTCATGGTCTGCTGCAGGCTTTGGGAGATATTGTCGATGTCGTTGGTGACGCGGCTCAACAGCTCGCCCCGCGGTTGCCGGTCGAAGTAACCGAGCGGAAGTCGGTTCAATTTGTCCTCTACATCCGAACGCAACTTGAAAATGGTGCCCTGTACGGCCTCGGTGAGTAGATATCCTTGGAGAAACGACAACAGCGCAGATGCGGCGTAAAGCACGAGTACGATTAGCAGAACTTGGGCGACTGCGCTGAAGTCGATACCCTGACCGGGCACGAGGTCGATGCCTGAGAGCAGATCGGCAATCTGATCTTGTCCTTGTGCGTTGGCCGAGTCGATCGCTTGCTGCTTTGTGATACCCGCTGGTAAGTCCTTACCGATGATGCCGCCAAAGATGAGATCCGTCGCATTGCCAAGCACCCGCGGTCCGAGTGCGCTGAATGCGCCACTGATGATCGCAGCAATGACGACGCAGATTACCTTCGTCCGCTGTGGTCGCAGTAGTTGCAGGACGCGCTTGCCGGAAGCGCGGAATGACAGGGCCTTTTGATTAATAGTACCGCCGCCCATTCCTCGGCCGGGCCCGCCTTGCATTTGAATGCGCTCGGTCGTCTTCATGGTTTTCGCGTTCATGTTACGACCTCGTCCACTGGCTGCGACTCGACGATCTCAACGTAGGTTGCGCATGTCTGTAGCAAGTAATCGTGTGTGCCGAGTCCGACAATTGCGCCGTCTTCGAGCACGACGATTTGGTCTGCATCTTTGATAGTCGATATACGCTGAGCAACGATGATGACGGTTGCTTCGCGGGTGACGGGCTTGAGGGCGCGCCTTAGCCTTGCGTCCGTTGCGAGGTCGAGTGCCGAAAACGAATCATCGAACAGGTAGATCTCGGGTTTTCGCACTAACGCCCTGGCAATCGACAGGCGCTGGCGCTGTCCGCCCGAGATATTCGTTCCGCCCTGGACAATTGCTGCGTCAAGACCGCCAGGCATCGCCGCGACAAAGTCGCGTGCCTGGGCGATTTCTAAAGCGGCCCACAGTTCTTCATTTGTCGCGTCTGGGTTGCCATAGCGAAGGTTGCTGGCGATCGTTCCAGAAAACAGATACGGTCGCTGCGGGACGAGGCCGATCTTCGACCAAAGTACTTCCGGGTCGAGCAAACGGACGTCTACGCCGTCCACGACGACCTCACCAGAGCTGGTATCGAACAGTCGGGGAAGCAGGTTGATCAAGGTAGTCTTCCCGGCGCCCGTTGAGCCGATGATTGCGGTGGTCTGACCTGGATACGCGGCAAATGAAATGTCGCGCAGGACAGGATCGGGGGCCCCTGGATAGACGTAAGTAATGTGGCGCAGCTCGAGTTGGCCATGCTGCGCCGTTTGCTTGATGCCTGCGATCGGCGGTACGACCGATGACTGAGTATCGAGCACTGCACCGATGCGGTCTGCGCTGACCGATGCTCGCGGCACCATGATCAGCGTGAATGTGGCCATCATGACCGACATAAGAATCTGAACCAGGTAGGCCAAGAATGCCGTCATCGAGCCGATCTGCATTGCGCCGCTGTCGATTCTGAGGCCACCAAACCAGAGAACGGCCACGCTTGCGACATTGAGCACCAGCATGACGATCGGGAACATCGCGGCCATCCATCTACCGACCGTGAGTGACACATCCGTCAGCTCGGTGTTTGCTCGGGCGAAACGCGCTGCCTCGAATCGCTCCCGTACGAAGGCTCGGAGCACGCGAATGCCAGTGGCCTGCTCACGCAAGATCCGGTTCACATCATCAATTCGCAGCTGCATCTGGCGATATGCCGGCACCATTCGCGTGATCACAAGGCCGACTGCAATCGCTAGGATAGGCACCGCGGCAACAACGAGCCACGACAAACCGAGGTCCTCACGCAGCGCCATGATGATGCCGCCCACCATCATGATCGGTGCCATCACCATCATCGTGAAGCTCATCATGGCAAGAGTCTGAACTTGCTGGACGTCGTTGGTATTGCGTGTGATCAATGACGGTGCGCCGAAGCTCGCCAGCTCACGGCTGGAAAACTCTCCCACGCGCTGGAATACGGCGCTGCGCAGATCGCGGCCAAAACCCATGGCCGTGCGCGCGCCCAGATAAACGGCCGCAATCGAACCCATGACCTGAACGAGCGAGATGCAAAGCATCAAAGCGCCGATGCGCACAATGTAACTGGTGTTACCTAGCACGACGCCGTTGTCGATAATGTCTGCGTTGAGACTTGGTAGATACAGCGACGTCATTGTTGCAACGAGCTGTAGCGCAACGATAAACGCAATTGGCCACTTGTACGGCGCGAGATACGTCCTAAGTAATTTCAATAACATGCCGGGCCTAGCTCGGGTTTTTTCGCAGAATGCCTGTCAGCAGGATGGCAACGATTTCATCGACTGTAAGTCGCTCATCCGGCGGTACCAGCGGGTGCCCGCTGGCGAATAGAAGGCCGCGCAATGCCGCGATTGCTTTGGCCGGAGCGACCCGTAACTCAGCGTTGTGCGGCTCAATCAACGCTGTAAGTGCTTTAGAAATGACGGCACTTGATTTGGCGATCATTCGGCGTCCTTCGGACTGCCGTGCGCCCGTAGTCGCCGGCAGCGAACGCAGCAACTCAGCCAGCGCGATAACTTCACCGAAGTGCTTGATGAGGGCCTGCGCCGCCAGTGTCAGCTTCACTTGCAGCGGTGCAGAGGGGCTAACAGCTTGTATTGCCTCTTTGACCGCGCTGGGGTCCATGGTTGCCTCCAGCGCGGCACGAATCAGCGCTGATTTATCGGCAAAGGCACGGAAAATCGTGCCTTCGGCAATACCCGCTGCCTGCGCCATTTCTGCCGTTGTCACGGCCGCGCCCTTATCAATCAGCAGAGGAATAACTGCCGAGAGAATAGCGCGACGACGATCCGCCGTCGGCATGGGGCTCGACCGCTGTTGCCTGGCTTTCATTCCGAGGATACTATATGAGTGAGTGCTCACTCACAACTACTTTACTTGAATGAGCGCGCTGCGTTCAACGAATAGAGAAGTTGCCATGACGACATCCTCGCTACCAGTGCTCGATCGACGCGTTTCGAAACTGGGCATTTTTCTGATTTCGATATTGTTTTACGGCGTGTTCGTGCCGCTCAATTGGGCCCTGACGAAACTGGGTTTTGGTTCTATGCTCGTGAAGCTCATGAGTCGGGCCCAAAGGGGCCGTGGATTCGACAAAGTCTTTGAAGGCTACGAGCCGACAGCCCATGATGTATTTGTCAGCACGTTTGCTAAGAGCGGCACCAACTGGATGATGCAGATAGCCCATCAAACCGCTTTCCGCGGGGCAGCAGAATACGCCCATATCCATGACGTAATTTGCTGGCCAGATATGACTTCAAAGCGTGCCCAGAAGATGGCGATTCCGTTGGTCGACAAAAGGGTTCAGGAGGCATCGCCAACAGGATTGCGTGTAATTAAGACGCATTTGTCGGCTCACTATGTTCCTTACAGCGACCAAGCCCGCTACTTGGTCGTCATACGCGATCCCAAGGAAGTATTTGTGTCGAGCTACTTTTTCGCTGGCGGGGCAGCCGGCCCGTTGATGCCAAAGCCCGATGTCTGGTTCAAGCTATTTTTGACGAGCGCATTTCCACTGAATTTCGGCAACACATGGGCGGAACACACCGCGAGTTATTGGGCGCTCAAAGACAAACCGAACGTGCTCGTACTGCTATTTCGAGATATGAAGAAAGATTTGCCGGGCGCGGTGCAAAAAGTCGCTGATGTTCTTGGCGTGGACTTGTCCAGCGTGGAATTGAATGCCGTGATTCAAAAAAGCACCTTTGCATACATGAGCGGCATCGAAGATAAGTTCACGCCCATGCCGAAAGGCACACTGCCCTGGGGCGATGGCCTTAAGATGATGCGCCAGGGTAAATCGGGTAGTTCGAATGAAATGCTCAATCTGACGCAGCAAAAGAAAATCGATGAGCACTTCCAGGCGGAGCTCGACAGGCTAGGCTCTGACTTTCCGTATAGGGACTTGTTCGCGCTCAAAGAATCTCAATCCAATTCAGTGAGCTGAGCGGCCAGGTGCACGTAATAGCAGCACCAGCGGAAGTGCGGCGAGTGTTAAATACATCATCAATCGGAAATCGTTCAGGTACGCCACCATCACTGCTTGGCGAGTGACTTCTCCATTGAGTGCCGCAACGCCTGTCTGCGTTGTCCAATCCCATATCTGCGGCAGAACTGAAGTCTGCATTCCCGCGCGAAACATGCCCAAGACATTGCCCAGTTCTGCGTGGCTCGTCTGCGTTTGGTGTCCAAGTACCGTAATGACAACTGAAATGCCGATACTGCTGCCGATATTGCGAATGAGGCTAAACATTGCCGTGCCTTCATTACGATATCTTGGTTCGAGGGTTGAGAACGAGACAGTGCTTAGTGGCACAAAGAGAAACCCGAGGCCGACGCCTTGCAAGACGCCTGTGTAGATAACTGGCCAGATGCCCACATTGAGCGAGAAGTTCGCCATCTGCCAAAGTGACAAGGCCATGAGCACGAAGCCAAAAAGCAGCAGCGCTCGCGTGTCGAACCGGCCGATTAATCGGCCTACGACAAACATGGCGACCATCGTTCCCACGCCGCGGGGTGCTAACAGCAAGCCTGCAGTTATCACGGGATACCCGAGCAGGTTTTGCAGAAACGGGGGCATCAATGCGAGCGTCGAGAACAGCATGACACCCATCATCAACATGAGAAAGAGTCCGGTGGAAAAGTTGCGGTCCTTAAAAAGCCCCGGCTCTATGAACGGTCTTTCCGCCGTGACCATATGCACCAGGAACATGTATAAGGCGAGTCCGGAGGCGACCATCGAAACGATGATGGTGCGGGATGAAAACCAGTCGAGTGACTCGCCGCGATCTAGCACGAGCTGCAGGCAACCAATGCTGAGGCTCAATAACGCGAAGCCGAAAAAGTCGAAGCGACGACTCTTATCTCGCGGCGTCTCGGTCAGGAATGCCATCGTGCCGAGCAACGCGAGTGCTCCAATCGGCAGATTGATGTAGAACGCCCATCGCCAACTGTAGTACTCAGTAAGATATCCGCCAATCGTGGGCCCAAGAATCGGACCGATCATAACGCCCATGCCCCACAGGGCCATTGCCGAACCATGCTTCTCACGAGGATAAGTGTCGAGCAGCACAGCTTGCGACAGTGGCACCAGTGCTGCACCGGCTGCGCCTTGAATTAATCGGTAAATCACCATTTCTTCGAGTGAGGTAGCTGAGCCACACAATATGGAAGCGAGCGTGAAGGCTGCCATGCTGTAAAGCATAAGTTGCTTCCGACCGTAGCGGGCAGCGAGCACGCCTGTAAGGGGCGTGGCAATGGCCGCGGCCACGATGTACGAGGTTAATACCCACGAAATCTGATCCTGGCTTGCAGACATGGCGCCCTGCATGTGCGGCAGCGCTACATTGACGATCGTCATGTCGATGACCTGCATGATCGTCGCGAGCATGATCGAAGTCGTGATAAGGCCACGCTTTAAAGGTGAGTCAAACGCGGAGTTTGGCATGCTCAGTCGGGCTGGGCGGCAGCGGTCGAATCCGACCTTTGAAATTTGCGCATGAAACCTAATATCGGCGGTACCGTCCGTGCAAAGCCCGTATCTATTTCTACTATCGCGCTCATTCCGGCACGCAGTGGCGGGTCGCCGGCATCGGCAGCAATGCTTATGCGCACGGGAATACGCTGCGCAACCTTCACCCAGTTGCCGGATGCATTCTGTGCAGGAATAACGGAAAACTCAGAGCCGGTGGCCTGGCTGATGCTCTCGACCTTGCCGCGCCATTCTTGATCGGGGTAGGTATCTATGTGCACGACAACCGGCTGTCCGGGTTCGACATTCGTGAGTTTCGTTTCCTTGTAGTTTGCTTCGATCCAGGTGTCATGATCCGAGATGACACTCATAACCGGGTTTCCTGGCGCGATGTAACGCCCAATGAGCGGCACACGGGTTGCGATGCCGTCAAACGGCGCGCGGACGATTGTGTGCTCGAGATTCAACTTTGCATCTTTCAGCATGGAGCGGGCCGTGCGATAGGCCGCATGCCCTTCGAATTCAGTACCAAGTTGGCCGCCTAGCTGCGCGCGCAGCTGTGCGAGAGACTGTTCGATGATTGGAATCTGTTGCACTGCGATATCAAGCTCATGGCGTGAGCGATCCAGGTCAATATCTGAACCGAGGCCTCGTTCAGACAGAGATTGCTCTCGCGCGACTTCGCGTTCTGCGAACGCGACATTCGTATGTGCAAGTTTGAGCTCTTCAAGGCCGCGCTGATAGGAGGCCTGCAATCCAGCGATGAAGGCCTGAACCGCTTCAATTTGTGATTCAGCGCGTTCGACAGCAACGCGATGGCTGCGGTCGTCAATCTTGAAAAGCACATCTCCGGCTTGGACGCGTTGGTTCTCTTTAACAGCGACCTCTGTGATTGCGCCGGCTACTTCGACGCTCAGGATGACAGTATTCGCCTTTACGTAAGCATTATCTGTCTCGGCATAGCGGCCCGTGTTCATATAGATGTAGGCGCCGCCAACAAAGACGAGCAGCGGCCCGAGTGCGAGCCATAACAGGCGTGTCAAACGTCGCCGCATTGCCGTTGGCGCGGCTTTGACAGGCGCGGCAGGCTGGCCACTAGCGGGTTTGCTGGCGCTTGGATTTTCGCTGCTTTCTGACATCTGGAATCGCCTTTGGGTTCAAATTCAATGCTGCCGCCGCGTCGGCGTCGGCCAGGTTTTGTTTCATCAAAGTAAGCGCGTTCTCGAGTTCTACTTGGGTCTTACGCGGTACGCCGCCGAGTAAATTCTGCATGGCCTCGTCGGCATGTGCATGCATTTCGTCGAGGACGGGTTGCGCCTTATCAGTAAGAAAGAGCAGCGACACTCGGCGATCGGCAGCATCGGCTTTTCGCTTAACCCAGCCTGCTGCTTGCATGCGGTCGATCAGACGACCCAATGTGATCGGTTTTACTTCGAGTCGTTCGGCGAGAGTCGCTTGGTTGATACCTTCTTCGCGGGCTAAATGAATAATTGCACGCCACTGCGCTTGTGTCAGCTTGAGTGCTTTTACTCGGCGGTCAAAATCTCGGCGTAGCAGGCGCGATACGTCCGCTAACAGATAGGCAATAGTATGTTCGGATTGTGTAGTGGCGGGCATAATCGAGCGGCACTGGATAATTATTAAGCATGCTTATAATAAGCATGCATGCCACATATTGGCAACGGGATGCGGCGAATCACCGCACTGTGGCATATGCGCAAGAATGCATCACGTTCTCAATAGCGGTCGCGCAATGAAGCGCAGACGAGTTTATCGATTCGCGAACCTTCGGTGGATCAATCATTCCGCCGAAGAAATCCGACGGCATTCCACATGTGCGCTAGAATCTGGGTCATCGTAGATTAGAGGGCAAGGCCATGACAGACCGGCGTCAACTCCTCGGTGCCACTGCTGGAATACTGCTTTTCGGTGGCACGCCGAGTGCGCGTGCGCAAAGCTATGACTTAATTGTCAGAGGTGGGCGCGTCATCGATCCCTCGGTCGGTCTGAATGCAGTGCGCGATGTCGGCATTATCGCTGGACGAATCGCTGCGATCGATACGCGCATTGCCGGTGATGCGTCGGAGGTGCTCGATGCGAGCGGCAAGATCGTAATGCCTGGATTGATTGACATTCACACGCATGCGGGCCGTAACCGCGAAGCACCGCTGGCGGCGCTCCGAGACGGTCTGACGGGGCTCATCGACGCCGGTTCAGGGGGTGCCGATACCATCGATTCGGTTACCGACGTGCTACGCAATGCGCCGCAAAGGTGCCGCGCACTGCTCAGTATCATGCGCGGCGGCATCGTGCCCGGAGAACAGCCGTCCTTCGCCGACGCCAACGTGGATCTTGCCCGCGGCGCGATCGCGCGCCATGCTGACATCGTGGTTGGGGTCAAGCTCCGGATTTCCGATAACCTCATCGGCGATCGCGACCTCGAATTGCTGCGTCGAGCACAGGCCGCTGTTGCGCCTTCCGGCCTGCCGGTCATGGTGCATATTGGACAGTCGTATTCGCCGCTGCGCGCGGTTCTTCCATTGCTCAAACACGGTGACGTGGTAACGCACATGTATGCACCCGCGCCGAACAGTATTTTCGACGACCGCGGGCGGCTCTTTCCGGATGTTTTGGCCGCCCGGCGCCGCGGCGTTGTCTTCGACTTCGGACATGGCGTGACTGGTCATTTCGATTGGGACATGGTCGCGCGCGCAACAGAGCAGGGTTTTTGGCCCGATACGATATCTACAGATTGGAATATCAATTCGCGCAATACAATTGTTACAGATTTTCCAAACGTCATGTCCAAACTTCTGATGGTAGGCATGCCGCTTACCGATGTCATTGCAGCCGCAACCCGCAATCCGGCGCGCGCATTCCCCGCATTTGCAGATGGCGGCACGTTGAACATTGGTGCGCCCGCGGACATCGCAATCCTGGAGCTGCGCGAAGGCCGGTTTGAATTCGTCGACAACTATGGCGGCACAAAGATCGGGCGACAGCGGCTCTTTCCGTTCGCGACGGTGTTAAGTGGTAAGCGAGTGCCGCGCGCCTAGAGTGCAGCAGGTTTATACTCCGCTGGCACGTTGGCAATTCGATGACGACTGTCTAATTCGCTGGCGGGTGGGAGACCTGGCTTCTAGTTCAGGTCGGCGGCGTATTCTCGAAGCAGCTGAAGTGGCACGATCTCTAAAGCGCGTTTGTGCGTTCCGCGCAGAAATACACGCGGAGCCATGCCGTTTTGTTGCGCCTCAAGCCAACGCGCAGCGCAAAGGCACCATCTATCTCCGGCCTTGAGGCCGGCAAAGCCAAACTCGGGACGCGGTGTCGATAGATCGTTGCCACGAAATCGCGAAAACTCCAGGAATTCCTTGGTCAATTGTACGCATACCGTATGCGAACCGACGTCCGTGTCGTCCGTATTGCAACACCCATCTCGAAAGTAGCCCGTGACGGGGTCATCACAGCAAGTGTCCAACGTGTCATCAAAAACATTTAGGGATGCATGCATGCTTGAGTCCGAATTCGCTCGAAGGTAGTGCGCAAGTTTATAGCAAATTGAGTATTTCATCGATTTCAACAGCCGATCGTCCGTTGAGCTGCAGAAAAAACGGGTTCTGTATAGCCAACATTTTCTATTGGTGTTCCAGCGACCATTTACGTCGTTCCGCGGTAGCCTGGTGCATGCACCGCACGTGCGCCGGTCTATATCTCTAACGCACCGGTGCTGTCGCCAAAGCTATCTTGCTCAATCCCGAGTTTATGCAGCATGGCCAATAACAGGTTCGACATGGTTGTGTCCGCAGCGTGGCGCAAATGACGTCCGCCCTCAAGCGCGCCACCGGCACGGCCAGCGAGTACGACAGGCAACGGTCCGTGGTTGTGCTCATTGCCGTCGCTCATTCCGCTGCCATAGAGGATCAACGAATTGTCCAGCAAGCTGCCTTCGCCATCCGGCAGAGCATCAAGCTTAGTCAGGAGATACGCGAGTAGTTCGACATGGTATCGATTCAGCACTGCGAACTTGGCCTTGTTTTCTTCAAGATTCGAATGGTGTGAAAGAATGTGAAAAGACTCGCGAATGCCGCTTGCCGGATACACGGTATTGCTCAGTTCAGACGCCAATTGGAATGTCGTTACGCGCGTAATGTCCGTCTGCCAAGCGAGCACTTGAAGATCCATCATGAGTTTGATGTGTGCTTCGATGTCTTCGGGAATGCCGGCGGGACGCTGGGGTACGTCGAGCGCGTCGGCAGTTCGAGCGCCGGCCTTTTCGATACGCCGCTCGATTTCGCGCACGTCTGTTAAGAAAAGATCGAGGCGTGCGCGATCGTCGCTCGGCAGCGATCGATTCAGCGTTGCTATTTGATCGGTTACCGCATCCAAAAGGCTCAATGCCTGGCGCCGGCGGGCCAGTCGTTCTTCATTCGTGCTGCCGTCACCAAATAGGCGCTCGAAAACTACTTGCGGGTTGTTTTCCATTGGTAAAGGAGAGGTCGGGCTTTGCCACGAGATGGTATTGCGGTAGGCGCAGCTCAAGCCGTCACCGCAACTCAAACTACCTTCGTTGATCATGAGCTCGAGAGAAGGCAATGGCGTGTCTTGTCCGATCTGTGTTGCGGCAACTTGGTCCGCTGTTACACCAAGACGTGCCTCAGCCCCGGCCTGCGCCATTGCGCCGCTCAAGAATACGGCTGATGATCGATTGTGGTGCGCCGTTGCTCCGCCGGGGCCATAAGCCTGCGGATGAGTAAGATCGCTGATGATGTTTATCGAGTCGCGGAAAGGTTCGAGCGGCGCCAAGATCTCGGAGAACTCGAAGTCCGTACCGGAGCGCGTTGGCGTCCAACGTGACATCGTGGCGCCGTGGGGAATGTATATGAACCCGGTACGCACGCGTGTCGCAGCGTCGCTCTGGGCCCATACTCTGCCCGCCGGAATCATCGATTCCAATAATGGCAGTGCGAGCGCGGTGCCAGCGCCCCGCAGCAACATTCGGCGCGACAAGTGTTTTCCTGTCAGAATTCGCACTATTCAACCTCTCCCTTAGCTCGAGTTTGAAAGGGCATGCTCTGTACGATACCAAGGACCAACGCAGAAAACCGGTATTCTTCGGCATTCGCATTTTTTACGATGGCCCGCACAGTTGGCATATCGTAGTATTCGAGGCCTCTGCCGAGCGCATAAGTGAGCAACTTCTCGGTTGCTGTTGTGACGAACGCATCTGACCGGTCGAGCAGGGCTGCGCGCAGATCGTCAGGACCATGCATCATGGTGCCGTCTGCAAGTACCGTGTTTGAATCGATAGGCTGCCCGCCGTCGGATTCTCTCCAAGCACCGATCAGGTCGAATTGTTCGAGCGTGAAACCAATGGGGTCCATGATTTCATGGCAGGACGCGCACACGGGATTGCTGCGGTGCGCCTCCAAGCGTTCACGCACGGTAGTGGCAACGGCTGCGCCGTCATCGCCTTCAAGCGTCGTTTCGACGTTTGGCGGCGGGGTGGGCACTGGCGATCCCAAAAGCGATTCGAGAATCCAACGCCCACGAATAACCGGGGAGGTGCGGCTTGTGACAGAAGTGACGGTCA